>JAJXUY010000383.1 GCA_021782525.1 Acidobacteriota bacterium
ACTCCCATCCCGGCTGGCTGGTCGAGCGCTGGCGCTCGCTGCTCGGCGAGGACGCGCTGGCAATGGCGCTGGCGGCGGACCAGCAGCCGGCGCCGCTCTCGCTACTGGCTGCGGCGGCGCGCTGCGAGGAGCTCGAAGCGGCTGGGTGCCGGCTCGTCCCTCACGCGGTGGTGCCCGGGGTCGTGACGGTGGCGGCCGGCGCCGAGGCGGCCGTGGCCGCGATCCGGGCCGGCCGCGCGTACGCGATCGACGCCACCGCCGTCGCCGTCGCGCGGGCGTTGCCCGCGGCCGCGGGCCTCACCGCCGATCTCGCCGCCGCCCCGGGCGGCAAGAGCCTCGTGCTCGCGCTCGGCGGTTCGCACCCGCGCCTGTTCTCGGCCGACCGCAACCTGGGGCGCGTCGCGCTCATGCGGCGCAACCTCGCCGGGTGCGCGAGCGCGCCGGCGCTGGCCGCGGCGGACGCCACGGCCGTGCCGCTGCGGCGTGGGAGCTGCGCCGCCGTGCTCGTGGACGCGCCGTGCTCCGGCACCGGCACGTTGCGGCGGCACCCGGAGATCCGCTGGCGGCTGTGCGCCGAGGACCTCGCGGCGCTCGCCGCCGCGCAGCGGGCGATCGTGCGGGCGGCGGCGCCGCTGCTCGCCCCGGGCGGCTACCTGCTGTACGCGACCTGCTCGCTCGAACCCGAGGAGAACGCGGAGGTGGTCGCCGGCCTGGACCTCGAGGCGGTCCCGGTCGGGATGCGCCTGCCGGCGGGCCTGCCGCGCCGGGAGCTGGCGGGCGGTGGCGTGGTGGTGCCGCCGCGGCCGGACGGCGACGGTTTCACGGTGCATCTCTTGCGCCGGCCGGCGTGAGGCGATGGCTGGCGTACACTTTAGCGGGCCGGACAACGGGGATCTCGGCGGATGCCCGCGAGCGCGAGGCGGCGGCCGCGGCCGGTGCAGCGCGTGGCGGCGGGCGGGGGAGGACGAGCATGGCGGGTAAGACGGAGCTGGTGGAGCGGATCGCTTTCGAGACCGGTTTGCCGAAGGCGCACGCGGCGCGCGCGATCGAGGTCATGGTGGATGCGATGTCGGAGTGGCTGCGCGGCGGGGAACGGGTGGCGATCCCGGGGCTGGGCAGCTTCTACACCTCGGAGCGACCCGCGCGCGAGGTCCGCAACCCCCGCACCGGCGAGGCCGTGAACGTCGCCGCCTCCAGGACCGTCCGTTTTCGCCCCGGCAAGGAAATCAAGGGTGCGGTGAGCCGGAAGGAGTGAGGGCCGTGGCGGGCCGTGCCCTGCTCGTCGTCGACCCCCAGAACGACTTCTGCCCCCAAGGCGCCCTCGGCGTCCCGGGCGGCGACGAGATCATGCCGCTGATCAACGAGCTGGCGCCGCGGTTCCCGATCGTCGTCGCGACGCAGGACTGGCACCCGGCCGGGCACGCCTCGTTCGCCTCCTCGCACCCGGGCCGCCGGCCGCTCGAGGTCATCGAGCTCGACGGCATCCCGCAGGTCCTCTGGCCGGACCACTGCGTGGCGGGGACGCCGGGCGCCGACTTCCACCCCGGCGTCGACCTACGCGCCGCGCGGGCCGTGGTCCGCAAGGGGACCGACCCGCGCGTGGACAGCTACTCGGCGTTTCGCGACAACCACCGCGAGCACCCGACCGGCCTCGCCGGCCTGCTGCGCGAGCTCGGCGTGACGCGCGTCGTGATCGTCGGCCTCGCCACCGACTACTGCGCGGCGGCCTCGGCGCGGGACGCCCTCGAGATGGGGTTCGTCCCCGAGATCTGGCTGGCCGCCACCCGCCCCGTCGGCGCGCCCCCGGGCCACCTCGAGCGCACCCTCGCCGAGCTGCGACGGCTAGGCGTCGTCCTCCGCGATGACCTGCCCTCAGGCCGTGAAGGGTGAAGAGTTAGAGGCGGCAAAGGGAAGAGGCCAAAGGGCAAAGGAAAAGCGGGGCTCGGCCGATCGTCGCCTTTCCTTTGCCCTTTTCCCTTTCCCCTTTTCCCTGCTCCTCCGCCGTCACGCAACATCGAAGGCGGAGCCGCCGATGAACTCGCGCAGCAGCGAGATCTGCGGCACGCCCTTCTCGGTCACCGGCACGAACCACGACAGGAACTTGAGCAGGCGGTACGCCTCGGTGTACGCGGGGTGCTCGCGCGGCACCTCGAGCAGGAACCGTTCGGCCCAGACCCGCAGGATCGCCGGTTCGTAGACGAGCGCGGAGTTGAAGATGACGTCGGCCTCCTCCTGGAACGGGAAGATGCCGCGCGCCTCGCCGCGCCGCACGTTGTCCCACATCTCGAGCGTGTGCGTCGCCGGGTGGCCGCGGAAGAGGCGGTCGCGCACGATCCGGCGCAGCAGGCGCGCGTCCGAGGTGAAGATGCGGTTGTGGTCGTCGAGCGTGAGCTGGGTGAGCGCCGAGATGAAGACGCGGTACTTTGCCTGATCGGGAACGGCGGCGGTGAGGCGGTGGTTGAGCCCGTGGATCCCCTCGACGACCAGGACCTGGTGCGGCCACAGCCGCTGCCGCCGCGCGTGGTCGGCCTCGGCGCGGCGCCCGCGCACGAAGTCGTAGCGCGGCATCTCGACCTCCTCGCCGCGCAGCAACGCCGCCAGGTGGGTGTTGAAGAGCTGCAGGTCGAGCGCCTCCAGCGCCTCGTAATCCGGCGTGCCATCCTCGCCCAGCGGGGTCCGGTCGCGGTCCACGAAATAGTTGTCGAGGGAGAGGCCCACCGGCTCGATGCCGTTGACGCGCAGCTGGATCCCGAGGCGGTGGATGAAGGTGGTCTTGCCGGACGAGGACGGTCCGGCGACCAGCACCAACCGCACGCGCCCCGCCTGCGCGGCGATCGCGTCGGCGATCGCCGCGATCTTCTTCTCCTGAAACCCCTCGGCGATGCGGATGAGGTCGGAGATCTCGCCCGACAGGCACATGCGGTTGAGCGCGCCGACGTTGGCCACGCCCAGCACCTCGTTCCACCGCCTCGTCTCCCGGTAGGTGGCGAACAGCTTGGGTTGCGGCTGCAGCGCCGGCAGGTGCGCCGGGTCGCCGTTGCG
>JAJXUY010000384.1 GCA_021782525.1 Acidobacteriota bacterium
AGCGCGGCGAGGACGCGCTGTTCGGCCCGGCGACCCTGGGCCTGTGGTTCGATTACTTCTCCAACGCCAACCCGCACTACGCGCCGAACAACGTCATCGCGGGCTCAGCGGTGGCGCGCGCGGCCCACGCCGGCTGCCGCGTGCTCGAGGTCGGCGGCGGCGGCGGCAGCGCGGCGCTGGCGGCGCTCGCGGCGCTGGCGCTGGCGGGCGTCACGCCGTCCGCGTACGTCTTCACCGAGCTGCAGCCCGCGTTTCTGCGGCGCGGCACCAGGGCCGTGCAGCAAGCGCTGCCGCCGGCTGCCGAGCTGCGGTCGCTGCGCCTCGACATCAACCTCGACCCCGCCGCGCAGGGCCTCGCTCCCGGAACCATCGACGTGGCGTTCGGCGTCAACACGCTGCACCTGGCGCAGGACCCGGTCGCGGCGCTGGCGAACCTTCGCGCCCTGCTCTCCCCCGGCGGCGCGCTCGTGCTCGGCGAGTTGCTCCGCCCCGGGCCGACCGCGCCGGTCCACCTGGAGCTGCCGTTCACGCTGCTCGAGGAGTACCGCCGCACCCCGTTGATCGCCGGCGTGCGCGAGCGCCCCGGCTTCATGAGCGTGGGCGGCTGGACACGGGCGCTCGAGCGGGCCGGGTTCCGCGATATCGAGGTCAGCCCGGCGCAAGTCGAACGCTGCGCCGCGATCTATCCGGGCTTCTACTGCGGCGCGCTCACCGCGCGCGCCTGACGTCGCGCCGGCTCACAGGCGAACTCGCACCTTGTAGGTCAGGACGGCCTGTCCGTTGGCCGGCACGGGGACCGCGAACACCACCCCGGCGGCCGAGAGCTTGCGGAACGGGTGGGAGTTCGCCAGCATCTCCCAATCGCCTCCGATCCGCTCGCGGACGTCGACGGTGACCGGCGTGTCCTTGTGGTTACGCAGCGTCACCTCGAACGCGTCCTCGTAAAGGTTGTCGGCGAGCTTGCGATACTCCGTCTGCCGCCGCTCGGCCACGATGTCGAAGGCGTTCCCCATCGTGACCGTCACGTCCTCGTCCTTCGGCGTGTGCTCGATCCGGTCCTCGCCGACGAACTGCGCCGTTCCCCGCCGATCCTTCTGGTAGAGGCGCACGACGCCGGCCGGGAGCGCCATCCCGAGCCGGTTCGCGGCGCGGTTGGCGAACTCGACGTCGACCCGCACGTCCTGCTTCTGCGTGCCGATCGGCTGCAGGTACCACCACTGCGGGCTCTCGACCACGTACCGTCTGGACACCTTGACACCCTCCGCCTCGAGGAGGGCGACCTGCTTCTTCTGCCTGTCCTTCACGGTCGTCGGGCGCTCGAGCGTGTAGAGGTGGTACTCGGCGAACGCCTCTTCCCTCATCTCGGCGCCCGCCGCCTTGGCGGCCATCATCATCGGCTGCGGCCCGCTGCGCGGGGCCGGGGCGAGGTGGACCTCGCCGGCGACCAGCTGCACCGTCGCGTCGGGGTACGACGCGCCGGACGTGTTGTCGAGCGTGACCCAGCCGAGCAGGCTGCCCTCGTCCCCGGCCTGGTCGAGGGTGAGGACGTAGTCCGCCTTCCACGTCAGCCCGCCGGTCAGGTACGTCGCCTCGAGCCGGCGCTCACCCGTCCGCGCCGACGACAGCAGCCAGACCAGGGTCGGGCGCTCGCGCAGGTTCTCCGGGAGCTGGTCGAAGATCAGCTCGCGGTACGGCGGGTTCGACACGATGCGGCCGTCGATCCGCCACACCGTGCCGTTGTCGATCGACAGCAGGCGCCCTTTCATCTCCCGGCGCACGACCGTCCCCGCCGTCGTTCCCGGCTCCTCGGTCACGAGCGTGACGTCGCGACCGAGGTACTTGGCCAGGAGGGTCTGCGGCGAGAGGAGGTCGTACTCGTAGTTCTGCTCGAGCACGCTGACATCCCCGCCGGCGATCGCGACGGTCTCCGGCATCACGCGCTCCGCGATGTCCTGGAACTCGAGGGCGCACACGCCGGCGGGAAGCGTCACGGGTCTGGCGTCGCGCACCAGCGCCCGCCCGACGTTGTACACGGTCATCGACAGCGTCCGTCCCGACCCGGCTTGCGAGACGACCACCGGCGGGCCGGCGGCGAGGCCAATAGACGCCAACAGGATCGGCGCGAGGACGAGGGCTTTCATCTGCGGAACTCCTCTCCGTGCCGGCTCCTCGCCGGCGACGTAGCCACCGCTGGGCCGGCCACGCGCACCCGACGTGCGAGGTTCAACCAACGTCGCCGGTCTCTCGCCGCAGTATAGTGGTTCGGATATGCTGTTACGGCATTGAATATAGTCCTTTATGACATATTCCTCTTTCTCTTCGTACACGTCTACGGGACGCCGCCGAGCGGCGTCAGGAGGGTGCGATGCACCGCCGGGCGCGCGAGGTCAACAGCAGTGGAGGTCTCGAGGTCCTGGCCGTCAGGCTGCTCCTCCTGCTGCTCCTCTCGGCGCTGGTCCCGTGAGCTAGAATTCGCGCGGGCACGAGCCCGGGAGGACGGGATGGCGGAACGCACGACGGCCACGCTCGCGTGGCAGTCAGGGTTGAGGTTCGAGGCGCGCTCGCAGAGCGGGCACGCGGTCACGATCGACGCCCCGGGCCGGCCGGGGCACGCCGGCGCCGGCCCGATGGAGCACCTGCTCATCGGGGTCGCGGGCTGCACCGCGATGGACGTCGTCGCGATCCTCGAGAAGATGCACCAGCAGCTCACCGGCCTCGAGGTCGAGATCGCCGGCGACCGCGCCGCGACGCATCCGAAGTACTACACCGCCGTCACGCTCACCTACCGGCTCCGGGGCCGCTCGCTCGACCGCGACAAGGTCGAACGCGCCGTGTCGCTCTCCCACTCGACCTACTGCTCCGCCCTGGCGTCGCTGCGCCCCGACTGCTCCGTCACCACCGCGATCGAGATCACCGAAGCCTAGGAGTCTGTCGCGCATAGACTCCGGCTGCGGCTCGCGCTGGCATCCCGCTGGCTGCGTTGGCCTGCGCGAAATGTCCTCGACGTAGGCTACAGCTACGTCTGCGGGCA
>JAJXUY010000385.1 GCA_021782525.1 Acidobacteriota bacterium
CGACACCAGCCGGCCGTCGAGACCGAGGACCACGACCTCGCTCGGGATCTCGTGCTCGGTTCGTGCGTAGGTTCCGCTCTTGCGATAGGCGCACGCGATCACTTCGGTGGCGCCGTCGGCGAACAGATCCGCCCGGTCGATCTCCTGCACCGGGGCGTCGCAGGTGAAGCTCCAGAGCGGGCGCCCGCGACCGTCGAGCCCGCGTAGCACGTTGCCATCCGCCACCACGTCCGCGGCGGCGCGAGCCGCGGCTCGCCTCGCGAGCAGCCACCGGCCGCCGAAGCCGGCCCCCGCGGCCACGAGCACGGCGACCAGCGCCGCCGTGCCGAGTCGCCGCCAGAACGCGGGCGAGAACGCGGCGCGGTGCTGATCGAGGGCGCGCCGGGCCGCCGCCGCATCGGGCCAGCGGTCGCGCGGCTGCTTCTCGAGGAGGCGCCGCAGGTACCACGCCAACCATCGCGGGACCCCGGAGCGAAGCCGGCGCGGGTCGGGCGCTGGCTGTTCGATGTGGGCGCGCGCGATCTCGAAGTGACTCGTGCCGCAAAAAGGAGGTGAGCCGGTGAGCAACTGAAACAGCGTCACCCCGAGCGCGTAGAGGTCGGACGCCGGCGTCAGCTCCTGCCCGCGGATCTGCTCCGGGCTCATGTAGCCGGGGGACCCGACCGTGACCGCCGACTGCGTCAGGCTCTCGCCGTCCGCCGCGACCTTGACCAACCCGAGGTCGCCGACCTTCACGCGGCCATCGTCACCGACGAGAAGGTTCGACGGCTTGATGTCGCGGTGCACGATCCCGTGCGCCTGCAACTGCTCCAGCGCCGCGAGCACCTGCCGCGCCACCGCTTCCACCTCCCCGGCCGGCAGCGGGCCGTCGCGCTCGAGCCGGGTGGCGAGGCTTCCCTGCGGCATCCACTCCATCGCCAGCGCCAGCCGCCCGCCGGCCTCGATCACCTCGTAGATCCGCACCAGGTTGGGGTGCTGCACGGTGCGCCCCAGCCGCACCTCGCGGCGCAACCTCCCGAGCGCTTCCGGCGACACCGTGGGGTGGAAGATCTTCACCGCCACGGGCTCGCCGAGAAGCTCGTCGTGCGCCAACCAGACCTCGGCCTGACCGCCCATCCCGAGCAGCCGCACGAGCCGCCAGCGTGGCGGCAACTCGAACCCCCAGCCGGCCGCCGCCGCCGGCGCGGTCCGGGTCTCGGTGTGTGTCCCGCGGTTGTTCACGTCATCCGTGGGTGTCACCTTCGGAGTGTACACTTTCGAACCGATGGAGAGCTCGGCCGCCGTTCGCTCCCACCCCGCCGCCGCGCCACCAGCCGCAAGCGCCGGTGTGGCGACGTTCGCCAGCCTCTTCTTCCGCGAGGCGGTGCGGGCGCTCGCCAGGCACAAGACGCGCAGCGGGCTCACCACGCTCGGGATCGCGATCGGCATCGCCGCCGTCGTCCTCGTCGTCGCGATCGGCCAGGCCGGCTCCGAACGCGCGCAGCAGGCGCTCGCCAACCTCGGCGAGAACTTCGTCTGGATCGAGGCGGGCTCGCGCAACGTCAACGGCGTGCGCACCGGCACGCTCGGGATGAACACGCTCACGGTCGACGACGCCGCGGCGATCCTGCGCGAGGTGCCGTTCATCGCCCGCGTGTCGCCGCAGGTCGACGGCCACGTCCAGATCATCGCCGGCAACCGGAACTGGGCCACGCACTTCCGCGGCGAGACCCCGGACTACCTGGCGATCAAGCGCTGGCCGGTGGCGCTCGGCGACTCGTTCAGCCAGGACGACGTCGAGCACGCGGCGGCGAAGGTGCTCCTCGGCGAGACCGTGCGCGAGCAGCTCTTCGGCAACGAGAACCCGGTCGGGAAGATCGTCCGCATGCAGGGCCAGCTGTTCGAGGTCGTCGGCGTGCTCGCGGCCCGGGGCCAGACGGCCCAGGGGTGGGACCAGGACGACTGGGTCTTCCTCCCGTACACCGCGGCGCAGCGCCGCCTCCTGCCGCACTTCCAGACGTGGCTCGACGACATCCTGTGCTCGGCGGTGTCGCCGCAGGCGGTGGAGCCCGCGATCCGGCAGGTGCAAGCGCTGCTGCGGGAACGCCACCGCATCCGCCAGGGGGCCGACGACGACTTCAACATCCGCCGCCCGGACGAGATGCTCAAGGCGCAGGTGGCGGCCAGCGACACCCTCGCCAGGCTGCTCGTGTCCGTGGCGGCGATCTCGCTGCTCGTCGGCGGCATCGGCATCATGAACGTGATGCTCGCCTCGGTGGCGCAACGCACCCGCGAGATCGGCGTGCGCATGGCGGTCGGCGCCCGCACCTCGGCGATCCGCGTCCAGTTCCTCGGCGAGGCCGTCGTCCTCAGCCTGATCGGCGGCGCGTTCGGGGTCGGGCTCAGCGTCGCCGGCAAGGTCGTCTTCGAGCGCGCCCTGGGCTGGCCGATCGCGATCTCGCCGTCGTCGCTGCTCGCCGCGACCGTCGCCGCGGTGGCGGTCGGCGTCGTCTTCGGCTACTACCCGGCGTGGCGGGCGTCCCGCCTCGATCCGATCGAGGCGCTGCGCGACGAGTGACGGCACCGGTCGCGCCGCGGCGCGGCCGCGTAGTATCCTAGACGCGACTCAGGTTGCGGAAAGGGAGCTTATGCCGAATATCGCCAAGATCCTCAAGGACGAACTCTCCCGGGTCTCCCGCCGGGAAACCAAGAAGGCGCTTGCCTCCGCCACGCGCCCGGCCGCCGGCCTCAGGCGCACGACCGCCGATCTCAAGCGGCGCGTCGCCCGGCTGGAGAAGGAGCTGGCCGCGGTGCGCAAGGCGCTCGGCCGTGCGCAGGGAACCGGAGCCGCGGCACCCGAGCCCGCGGCGACCGCGCGCGTCACCGCCAGGAGCGTCCGCAGCCTGCGGCGGCGGCTCCGCCTGAGTGGGCAGGAGTTCGCTCGGCTGCTGGGGATCACGGCGCAGGTCGTCTACAAGTGGGAGAAGGCCAGCGGCGCGCTGCGCATGCGCGCGGCGACGCGCAGCGCCGCGCGCGCGGCGCGCGGGATCG
>JAJXUY010000386.1 GCA_021782525.1 Acidobacteriota bacterium
ACGCCCTCGTCCGGGGGACGCCGCCCGGCTGGCCGACCGTCGGGACGTTCCCGCGGGCGGCGGACACCGGACGATTGCTGGCTCCGCAGGCGCCGCTCTGGGTGCTGCCGGTTGCCAACACCGGCGGCCGGGCGGGCACGGTGTGGCGGACCCGCCTCGCGATCGGGAACCCGCACGCGCGGCCCGTCCGCGTGGCCCTCGAACTCTTCGGGCCAGCCGGGGCCGACGCGCCCCGGACCGTCGTCACGCTCGCACCACACGAGACCCGAGAGTGGAGCAACGCGCTAGCCGACCTGTTCGGCCGTGCGGGGATAGGCGCCATCCGCCTGGTCGCCGAAGCATGGCAGGTCGTGGCCGGCAGCTTGACGTCGAACGTCGCGGCGGCGATGCCCGATGCTCCACTGCTGCCGGCCCTGACCGAGGACCGGGCACTCCGCAGCGGCGAGCGGGCCACGTTCGCCGGGCTCGCCTTCGACCCCGACCCCGCCGCCGGCGTGCGCACGAACATCGGCGTCCTCAACCTCTCGGGTGCGCCGGTGACGGTCCGCGTCGAGGCGTTCGACAGGGACGAACACCGCCTCGGCGAGATCGAGAACGAGCTGGGACCTGGCGTCGTCATCCAGGTCGACGACCTCTTCGCCAGGGTGCGGGCGCCACGGCTGGAGCACGGCCGAGCGGTCGTCTCCAGCCCAACGCCCGGCGCGCGCCTGCTCGTGTACGCCTCGGTGATCCCCGGCCGCACGGCCCAGGCCAGCTACCTCTACCTTCAGCCCGAGCCCGCCACCCGGAGGTGACGGCCCGGTCACGGCATCGGGTACAGGAGGTATGCCCCGCGCCGGACCGCGAAGGCGTCACATGAGGCCTGCCAGACCGCGAAGACCTCTCCGAGATCGCGCCGGCCCTCGATCGCCTCACGCGCCGCGCTCGAGCCGGTGAGCAGGTCGATCGCCGGCACGTCGGCGACGAACTCGTACGCCTCGCGCCGCCAGGCGAACTCGTCCGGGTGCTGCGCGCGCACAGCGGCCAGCAGCCGCACACCGGTCTCGAGCGGGCGCAGCGCCACCCGGTCAGCCACGTGCCACTCGACGCCGCCGCACAACGAGCCGGCGTGCTTGCCGAACCCCGGCCGGAACCGGGTCGGCCGAAAACGGACGCCCGGCGGCCCGAGCGCGTCCAGGCGCGCCGCGAGCGCCTCGCCATCGAGCCACGGCGCGCCGACGAGCTGGAACGGCCGCGTCGTGCCCCGCCCCTCGGAGAGGTTGGTCGCCTCGACGAGGCACGCGCCCGGGTAGATCGTCGCCGTCAGCAGCGCCGGCATGTTCGGCGAGGGCGCGACCCAGGGCAGGCCGGTCTCGTCCCACCACGCCTCGCGTCGCCACCCGTCGCAGGCAAGCACCGACAGCGACAGGCCGGGGTGGCGCTCGGCGCGCAGCAGCAGCGCCAACTCCCCTAGCGTCATCCCGTGCCGCACCGGCACCGGGAGCTCGGAGACGAACGAGCGGCAGCCGGGCTCGACGGCGCCGCCCTCGAGCGCGACGCCGCCGATCGGGTTGGGCCGGTCGCAGACGACCACCTCGACCCCGGCCGCCTCGCATGCCGCCATCGTATGGGCCATCGTCGCGGCGAACGTGTAGTAGCGGCAGCCGATGTCGGGCAGGTCCACGACCAGGGCGTCGATCCCCTCGAGGTCGGCGCGGCGCGGCGCCAGCGTCGCCGCCGAGGACCCGTACAGCGAGACGACGGGAACGCCGAGCAGCGTCCCGCCGTCCACCGCCTCCATGTCCTGCGCGACACCCCACAGCCCGTGCTCCGGCGCGAAGACGCGCACGAGGGTGCCGCCGCTCGTGTCGAGCGCCAGCCACGCCGGAACAAGGTCCGCCGTGACGGCCGCCTGGTTGGCCAACAGCGCGTACCTCCGCCCTGACAGCAGGGCGGGATCGTCCCGCAACCGCTCGAGCCCGACGGTGACACGCTCGCTCACGGGGAGCGAGTATAGCGGCGGCGTGTCTTCCGCGGGCGTATCCTGGCCTCCGGTGGAGGTGGCCGTGGACCCTGAGGAGTTCATCCGCGTCGTCGAGGAAGCCAACGCGCACACGGTGTTCGGGCCGCTCGGAATCCGGGTCACCAGGTACGACCCGGACGCGATGCAGGTCGCGCTGGAGATCGACGAGCGCCACCACCAGCCGTTAGGCGTGCTGCACGGCGGGGTGTCGGCGCTGCTCGTCGAATCGGTCGCGTCGCTCGCCGCCGCGATGAGCGTGGACTTGCGCACGCACACCGTCGCCGGCGTCGACCTCAACGTCACACACGTGCGCGCCAAGCGCGGCGGCGCGCTCACCGCCACGGCGCGGCCGATCTTCCGCGGCCGCACGACGCAGGTGTACACGGCCGATGTGATCGACGAGAACGGCGAGCTGGTGTGCACCGGCCGCTGCACGATCGCCGTTCGCCCGCGCCACAGCTCATGACCGGGCCGGCATCAGCGCACCGTACCGCCGGTGAAGAGCCGAGGATCAGGGGGAAAGGGGAGAGGGGAAAGGGCAAAGGAACGACACGACCGGCGCGCGCGCTGGTGTCCCCGTCTTCCCTTTCCCCTTTTCCCTCTTCCCTTTCACGCCCTTCTTCAATTCTTAACTTTTCACTCTCAACTCTTCACTGTCTCGCCTGCGGCGCTCACACCATCCGGAGCAGGTGCCCCATCTTGTTCTTCTTCGCTTCGAGGTACTTGCGGGTGTGCTCGGTGGGCGGCACCTCGAGCGCGACGCGCTCGACGATCTCGAGGCCGTACCCCTCGAGCGCGACGTACTTGGCGGGGTTGTTGGTCATCAGCCGCATCCGCCGCACGCCGAGGTCGCGCAGGATCTGCGCGCCGACGCCGTAGTCGCGCTGGTCGGCCGCGAAGCCGAGCTGCTGGTTGGCCTCGACGGTGTCGGCGCCGTGGTCCTGCAGCTCGTAGGCGCGCAGCTTGTTGACCAGGCCGATGCCGCGGCCCTCCTGCAGCAGGTAGAGCAGCACGCCGCGGCGCTCG
>JAJXUY010000387.1 GCA_021782525.1 Acidobacteriota bacterium
CACGGTGGCGACCGGGCGCGGCCTGCCCGGCGACGAGGCCGGCGTGACCCGCCGGGCCGTCGAGCTGCTCGCCGTGCTCGGCCTGCTCGAACGGCCGGGCAGCGGCGTGCTCGTGCTCGGCGAAAAGGCCAACGCCCAGGGCGTCGTCCTCGCCGGCCTCGACCACCGCCTCGCGCCGGGCGGCAAAACCGGCGGTTGGAGCGCCGCAGAGACGATCCGCCGCGCGGCCGCCGGTGAGGTCGGCGCCCTCTACGTCGTCGGCCAGGATCTCCTCGGGGCCTGGCCGCAGGGACCGGTTGCGGCGGCGGCGGTCGAACGGGCGCGCTTCGTCGTCGTGCAGGACCCGTTCCTGACCGGCACCGGCCGCGCCGCCGACGTGGTCCTGCCGGTGCGCTGCCTGGTCGAGCGCGCGGGTTCCCTGGTCGGCGCCGATGGCGTGCGGCGGCGCCTGACGCCGGCTCGCTCCGCGCCCGCTCCGCTGCCCGGGGACGGGGACGTGCTGCGCGAGCTCGCAGTGCGGCTCGGCTCCTCGCTGCCCGGGGACACCGAGATCGACGCCGAGTTGGAACGAGCGTGCGCGGCGGCGGCCGTCTCGGCGCTGCGTCTCGCGCCGCCTCCCGAGGTACAGGCCGGGCCGACCGTCACCGACATGGTCCTCGACCTCGGGCCGCAGCTCTTCCACTCTGGCCTGACGACGTTGCGCAGTGCGGCGCTGGTCGGACTGGCCGCCCCGGAGACCGTGCTCCTCCCAGCGGCCGACGCTCGCAGGCTTGGAGTCGAGCGCGGCGACACGGTGTGCGTTCGCGCGCATTCGCGCGAGGTGATGCTCCGCGCCGAGATCAGCGATCGACTCGAACCCGGTGCCGCGTTGGCGCTGTGGGGTGGCGACGACAGCGGCGCCGGCCGCCTCGTCGTCGAACCGCGACAGCCGCTCGCGGTGGAGATCAGGAGGCGCTCGTGAACGCCCGCAACCAGCCAGCCTCTGGCGAAATGCCGGCTGCGACAAGCGTCGAGACGGCGCTCGGCGAGGCGGTTGAGCCCGCCACGGTCGAGCTCATCGACGCCTACCTGCGCGAGCACCCGGGCGGCAGTGAACGCCTGATTCCGGTGCTGCACCGCGCTCAGGAGCACATCGGCTACCTGCCGTTCCCGGTCATCAGGCTTATCGCCGGCCGGCTCGGGTTGTCGCCGGTGCAGGTGTACGGCGTGGTCAGCTTCTACCACTTCTTCACCACCGTGCCCCGCGGCCGCTACCAGCTCAAGGTCTGCATGGGCACGGCGTGCTTCGTCCGCGACGCCCGTAGCGTCATCGAGGCCATCAAACGGACGACCGGGATCGCGATCGGAGGGCTCACGGAGGACCACCTCTTCAGCCTCGAGCAGGTCCGATGCCTGGGCGCCTGCGGTCTGGCGCCGGCCCTGATGGTCAACCAGGAGGTTCACGGGAACCTGACGCCGGAGTCGGCCAGCGCGCTGCTGCGACGCCTGCGCGAGCGGGCGCGCGGCGAGCGTGCCGGCGAGGGGGGCGGGGATGAGTGAGATCGTCGCGGCTCGGCCACGTCTCGACCGCGCGGCCCTGGACGCCCTGCGCACACGCCTCGCGGACGACCTCCGCGCCCGCGCCGGCGAGGCCGTCTCACCCTCGGCGCCGCGGGAGCTGCTGGTCTGCGCCGGCGGCGCTTGCCTGTCGTGCCACTCCGCGGCGGTCGCCGATGCGTTCGAGGCGGCGCTCGCCGCCAACGGACTCGCCGGCCGGGTGCGGGTGGTGCGGGTCGGTTGCCTGGGCCTGTGCGAGGCCGGGCCGCTGGTGGTCGTATCGCCCGACGGCGTTTACTACCGCAAGGTGGACGCCGAGGGCGCGCGCCGCATCGTCGAGGAGCACCTTCTCACCGGGAAGGTGGTGCGCGATCTCGAGCTCGCCTGGGAGACCGCGGACGGGGAGCGGTTGACCGGGCGGCGGGTGCCGTTCTTCGCGCAGCAGGTCAGGATCGCGCTGCGCAACTGCGGCGTCATCGACCCCTATTCGCTCGAGGAGTACGTGGCACGCGACGGCTACCTGGCGCTCGAGCGGGTTGTTTTCGAGCTCGACGCCGACCGCGTGATCGACGCGATGAAGCGCTCCGGGCTACGCGGCCGCGGCGGGGCCGGGTTCCCCACCGGCATGAAGTGGCAGTTCGTCCGCGAGGCGCCGGGTGACGAGAAGTACGTCGTCTGCAACGGCGACGAGGGCGACCCCGGCGCGTTCATGGATCGCAGCCTGCTCGAGAGCGATCCGCACTCGATCGTCGAGGGGATGGCGATCGCTGGGCGGGTGATCGGTGCGAGCAAGGGCTATGTGTACGTCCGCGCCGAATACCCGCTGGCGATCGAGCGCCTCGCCCAGGCGCTCGCGGCCGCGCGCGCCGCGGGCCTGCTCGGGCCCGACATCCTGGGATCGGGGTTCGACTTCGACGTCGAGATCCGGATCGGGGCTGGCGCATTCGTCTGCGGCGAGGAGACCGCGCTGCTGCGCTCGATCGAGGGCAAGCGCGGCACGCCGCAACCGCGGCCGCCGTTCCCGGCGCAGCAGGGGTTGTGGGGCAAGCCGACGCTGATCAACAACGTCGAGACGTGGGCCAACGTCGCCCCGATCCTGCTCCACGGCGCGGCGTGGTTCGCCGCCATCGGCACCGGCCGCAGCAAGGGGACCAAGGTGTTCGCTCTCGCCGGCGCGATCGGCAACACCGGCCTCGTCGAGGTCCCGATGGGCATCTCGCTGCGGACGATCGTCGAGGAGATCGGCGGCGGCATCCGCAACGGTCGCCCGCTCAAAGCGGCCCAGTCGGGCGGACCCTCCGGCGGCTGTGTCCCGGCTGCGGCGGCCGACGTGCCGATCGACTACGAGTCGCTCCAAGAGCTCGGGGCGATCATGGGGTCCGGCGGTCTCATCATCCTCGACGATCGCACCTGCATGGTCGAGCTCGCTCGCTTCTTCCTCGAGTTCCTGGTCGACGAGTCGTGCGGCAAGTGCCCGCCGTGCC
>JAJXUY010000015.1 GCA_021782525.1 Acidobacteriota bacterium
TGATAGCATAGGCAATCCAACTCTCGGAGTGAGGATGGCGAAACGCCTTGATGAGTGTCGGCGTGCCCGCCAGCATATCGGCCAGCAGCGAGAACAGTAAGGCCAGGTTCGGATTGTCGGTCATGGCCCAGAGAATGATCCCGATGATAGCCGCCGCCATCAGGTAGTAGTCGCGCGGTTCGCTCTTCCAATAGGCGTTCTTGTTGAAGAAGGATGCAGCGACGACAAGTAACGGCGTAAAGCCGGCGACGAACAACGCCCCCGAATCGACCTAGACGCCTTGCGCCCTTTGCGCCACGAAGATGACCATCGGGAAGATTCCCCAAAGCAGCCACGTGACGCGGTTGGGCTGGGCGTTGCCGACGATGGTCTCGTACAGGTAATAGCAGCCGCCGAGCGAACCGATGATGGCACCGATGATCGCGCAATACTCGGGCAGCATGGTTTGACTCTAGCATTTCGTGCTCACGTCTACTCATAGGACCTCCAGCTCTGGCGACGTTGACAGACCGCTCCCGCCGGTTGTCAAGCGCCCGCCGCTCATGCCCAGGGTTCCATCGGAACCAGGGTTCACCAGCTCACGATCTTGGGCGCACCGCCGGCCGCGCGGCCCGCCAGACGCTCCTCCAGGGAACGCCTCCTCCATGCGCGAGGTACGCGAGGAGCCCAACGGCGGGCCCGCGACGCCCGGCACGCCTCGCGGCACGAGGTGACGCCTGGCCCCTCGTCCGGGGACAGGCCCTGGACCGTCTGCATCCCTGCCCCCTACCCACGCCCAAACCTCAACGGCCGCGGCTGCGTATCTCACCTTGGTTCGCCCCGGCGACCAAAGGAGCCCCCCCGATGCGCCGAACGACCCGACTCTTCGTCGCAGCCCTCGTTGTGCTGGCGGCCGCCACGGTCATTGCGCTCGCGCTCCACTACGTCCCCTTCAGCGCGCCGAGCTACCTCGCCTGGACCGGTATCGCGACGGCGCTGGCAGGGCTGCTCTCGCTCGTCCGTCCGCTGCGCCTCCTCGGCGTCCGCACCCGCCGGCGTGCGCTGGCGGTGTCGCTCTGCGGCATCGGGGTGGCGCTCGCCGGCGTGCTCTGGCCCTCGCACGTCATGCGATCCGCCACGCCCCACCAGCGCCTCGACGACTTCCTGCCGGCGTACCAGTTCGTCGAGTACCACGAGGCGCGTGTCCGCGCGCCGCGCGCGGCTGTCGAGGCCGCCCTCAGGCAGGTGAGCCTCGCCGACATGCCGGTCGCGGTGGCGCTGATGCGGATCCGCGGCGCGGCGAGCGGACGCTTCCGCGGGTCCCCGCCCGACACCCGCCCGCTCCTCGAGACGATGCTCCAGCCCGGCTCCGGCTTCCTCGCCCTCGACCTCGCCGACCCCTCGGAGCTCGTGCTGGGGATGGTCGGGTTCGTCCACAAGCCGAAGCCGCCGGTGACGACGCCGGAGCAGTTCCTCGCGTTCGCGTCCCCCGGTGGGCTTCGCGTCGCGTTCAACCTCCGGGTGGTGGACGAGGGCCACGGGGTGCTCCGGGTCTCGACCGAGACGCGCTCGCTCGCCAACGACGGCGCCGCGCGGCGCGCCTTCGCGCGGTACTGGCGGATCATCTACCCCGGCAGCTCGATCATCCGGCGGGTGTGGCTCGACGCGATCATCGCGCGAGCCGAGCGCAACGCTCGCGCCGGCGCCTGAGTGCCGGACCGGTCCGCTCTCCTCGCACGCGGCGCCGCCGTGCGATCGCCGTTGGCACCTGATTCAGCCAGCGCGCCGGTCTGTCGATTGGGATCGGTCCCTCACGACTTGCGGCGTGGCATCGGGCTCGCCAGACGAAGCGAACGGGCTCGAGGCCCAACGACGACGGGAGCCCGGCCGTGATGTGTGCCAGGCGCGCCGGACGAGAACTCGTCGCCGCGGCGCTCGGCGATCGGCGCCAGGCACCGGCCGCGGATCGGCGAACGAAGGGCGCGACGGCGGGGGGGTCGGACTCCCGCCGTCGCGCTGTGCGGGACGCTCGGCGCTCGCGCGCCGGGCCCTGCGCGGCCCGGAACCGGTCACTGGTCCGCGTCGCCGTCGAAGTCGAACGGCGAAGTCAGCCCGGTATAGTCGCCGATCACTTTTGCATCGTACGGCGCGTACAGCCCCTGGCTCGTGTTCGAGGTGCCGTACCCCGAGACGTTCAGGTTCCCGAACGAGGCGACGATGTGCTTCCTCCGGTTGACGACGATCACGCGGTGGTTGAACTGGTCCGAGATGATCGTGTCGCCGTTGCGCAGCCGGATCGCGCGGGTCGGCGCGGGCGCGGCGTTGCTCCCGGATTCGGTGTTCGTGTAGTACTGCCACACCGGCGTGTCGCTCGGGTCCACCTCGACGATGCGGTTGTTGCCGGCGTCGGTGAGCAGGGTGTGCCCGTTCGGCAGCCGGCTCGCGAACGCGAGCGTGTTGACGGTGCCGCCCGCCGTGAACGTCGCGAGGATGTTCCCCGACCTGTCCACCTCGATCGCGCGGCTGTTGTTCTCGTCCGCGATGAGGATGTGCCCGTTCTCGAGCAGCTCCGCGCTGTTCGGGCTGTTCAGCTGGTTCGGGCCGCTGCCGCTCACCCCGGTCGTTCCGTACTGCCAGACGATGTTCTTCGCCGCGGTCACCTCGATGACGCGCTGGTTCCCCTGGTCGGTGATGAGGACGTCCCCGCTCGGAAGGAACGTCGCCTGCGTGGGCGTGTTGAGCTCGTTCGCTCCCGACCCGGTCACGCCGAAGGTGCCGTACTGCCACACGATGTCGCCGGCACGGTCGACCAGCATCACGCGGTTGTCCGGGCACCCGCCCGCGGCGGTGCAGGTGGGCACGGTGTTCGCCGGGGTGCCGGTGCCCGCCATCAAGGTGAACGGTCCGACCCGCTGCGCGTCGTTGACGCCGATGACCGAGGCCGCCGAGAAGTCCGTCGGCCCGAGACCGAACTGCCACACGATGTTCCCCATCCGGTCCACCTCGATCACGCGGTTGTTGAACTGGTCGGAGATGAGCACGTTGCCTCTCTGGTTGAAGCGCCCCGTCGCCGGCCTGTCGGAATCCTCGGCCGCCAGCGGCGAGAGCGCGCCCGCGGCGAACGTCAATGCGACCACACCCGCGAGGATCGGCGAGAGCCGGACAGAACGACGCGGCGAGGCGCGCCGCGCGCTGAAGCGAACCGACTCAGATGACATTCGACACCTCCCTGTGCTGCGGGTTCACGTCACGCCGTGCACCTCGGGAGGGGTTCAGCTCGACCGCGTGCCGCGGCTCGAGTCCCTCCCTTCCGGCCGGTGCTCCGGCGTCTGCAGTCATGCGGATTGAGACGCTGTCTTCGTACCGGTCCATGACCAGACCAACGTCGGCGACCCCGGCTCGGATTTCAGGGCCGCGCGCCTCGCGTGACGGGGGTCACATTGCCCGGCGCACCGATCGGTGCCGCACGCCCGGTTGACGCGGTTGGGACGGGGAGGAAGGGCTCCCTGGCCCGCGGCTGTCGTCCGCGCGCGGGATGGCTGTCACGCATCGGTCGCACCCCCCACCATCTCACCACCTCGCCCGAGAAGGTCATGCGCAGAATCCTCGCCCGCCTCGCCGCCGCGGCCCCGGCGGCCAGGCCTGCCGGAGGCCCTCCACGACCACCGGCCCGCGGCATGAGGCACGGCCTTGCCACCGCCGGCGGGTCCCCGGCCGCCGCCGGCCAGCCTCCCCGCGCGCATGACGCGGGCGCGATGGCGAGAGCCTGGCCCGACCGGCCTGCCCGGCAGGGCTCTCGCCCCTTCCCTCTCGCCGATCACCCGGCTTGGACACCTCCCTCGGCCTGTGTCACCCCGATCCACCCCTCCCCGACGCTTGACTGGACCTGCCGGGCTGCTACGATCGGCCCCGATGAGACGGAGAATCGTTATCCTTCTGCGTTCGCGAATCGGATCCGCCAGGCACCCCGGGAGCCGTGACTCATGACAGAATTCGACAAGCGGCGTCAGGTCTTCCGCGATCTCCACCGCGAGGGTTGCTTCGCCCTGCCGAACCCGTGGGACGTCGGCACCGCGCGCTATCTCCGACACGTCGGCTTCGCGGCCATCGCCACCACGTCGGCCGGGTACGCGTTCTCGCGCGGCGTCGCCGACGGCCGCGTGGGCCGCGACGAGATGCTCGCTCACATCGAGGAGCTGGTGGACGCGACCGAGCTTCCGGTGAACGCCGATTTCGAGAACGGCTATGCCGACGATCCCGAGGACGTCGCCGCGAACGTCCGCCTGTGCGTCGCCACGGGAGTCGCGGGACTCTCGATCGAAGATGCCGCCGACCGGCGGGACAACTCGATCTACGAGTTGCCGCTCGCCGTCGAGCGGTTGCAGGCCGCGCGCGAAGCGATCGGTGCCAGCGGTGTGCTTCTCGTGGGTCGCGCCGAGGGTTTCTGGGTCGGTCGCGAAGGCCTCGACCTGGTACTCAACCGCCTCCGAGCGTACGCCGCTGCCGGTGCGGACTGTCTGTACGCGCCCGGCGTCTGCGACCCGGAGCAGATCCGCGCGGTCGTGGAGGCCGTGGCGCCGAAGCCCGTGAACGTGCTCCTGAGCGGGCCGGCGGGACTGACGGGCCGTGGCGATCTGACGATGGCCGATGCCGCGGCTCTGGGCGTGCGCCGGGTCAGCGTCGGCGGCGCGCTCGCCCGCGCCGCATGGGGCGGCTTCATCCGGGCGGCCACCGAGCTGGCTGTGCACGGCCGATTCGGCGGCTTCGCCGGCGCCGCCCCACACGCGCAATTGCAGAAGCTGTTCGCAGCGACCGACGACTGAGTCGTCCCCGGCTGATCGGTGCCACGGGTCAACATCTCACTTTCGTCAGCGAGTCGCAGGCCTCGACAACCACCCGACGCCGCGCGGGAAGATCGGCGTCAGGTACGTGCTGAGCTGATTCGCGGGGGGACCGGCACCGTTGCCGGCGGTCCCGAGCAGCGGCGGGCACGATCGACGCCTGATGGGTGCCAGGCACGGACTTGCCGTGGCGACCGCAGGTGTCCGCCTCACTCGGGTCGACCGGCCCTCGCGCTCCTCATGACTGCAGCCGGCTTCGATGAAGTTGGCAAACGCCGACCGGACCGACAGCCGGCACAGCGGAACGCGTCATTCCCGCCAGGAATGGCGCTCCGTGCGTTCTTGCTTCAGTCCCTACGACGCCCGCTTTGCGGTCGTCGCGTCCGCCCACTGCCCAGGCTGGTAGTCCCCCGCCTGGGTGCGGAACGCGACGTTCAGGCGGTTCCAGCCGTTGATCCCCACGATCGCAAGCGTGAGGTCGGCGAGCTCCTTCTCGGAGAAGTGTCGCCGCGCCTCTGCGAACACGGCGTCGGGCACGGCCCGATTCGTCAGGCGCGTGACCGCCTCGGTCCAGGCGAGTGCGGCTCGCTCGCGGTCGGTGTAGTACGGCGACTCCTCCCACGCGTCGAGGCCGTAGAGGCGCTGCTCGCTCTCCCCTTCAGCGCGCAGATCCTTCCAGTGCATGTCGAGGCAGTAGGCGCAGCCGTTCAGTTGCGAGGCTCGCAGGTAGACCAAGTCGAGGAGCTGTTTGGGAAGCCCGGACTTGTGAAGGTACTTGCCGAATCCGAACATCACTTCGAGCACTCCGGGGCTCACCTTCGAGTAGTCGATCCTTGCACCCATGTCGTTACCTCCCACTCTCTGAACCGTCATGTCCAGACCGGAAAATTCCGATGGCTGTAACGCTCGCGGTAGCCGCGGTTGCGGCTCGGCGCCAGGCACGGACCTGTCGCGGTTACAGTCCTGCACGAGGTCGGGATCAGGCGCGGTGCCAGGTTCGGATGGATGGTGTCGCGGCGCTCGCGCGCCGACGGGATGCCCGACGAAGCGCGGCTCCCGCGCAGCCGGCATCGTCCGGCCGAGCACCGGGAATCATCCCGCTTTCGGCTCACTTGTCGTCCGGTGAGGGCGACGTGCTCGCACCAGGGCCAGGCAGGAGAGCGGGTGATCCTGCCCGGTACCATTGGACGTGAGGGACGCGCCGGGCTTCGAGATCGGATCGCTCAGCCCGAGCGCGTGAGAGGAGGCACGATTATGACGGAAGACAAGCTGGTCACTTGCCTGTGGTTCGACCGCGGCGAGGCGCGCAAGGCGGCCGAGTTCTACGCCGCGACGTTCCCGGACAGCCGTGTTGGCGCGGGGCAGGCCGCCCCCTCCGACTATCCCGGCGGCCGCGCCGGCGATGAGCTCACCGTCGAGTTCACCGTTCTCGGCCGACCGTTCCTCGGCCTCAACGGCGGCCCGAACTTCACGGCCAACGAGTCGGTCAGCCTCATCGTCCTGACCGACGATCAGGCCGAGACCGACCGCTACTGGGACGCGATCGTCGGCAACGGCGGGCAGGAAAGCGCCTGCGGCTGGTGCCGGGACCGCTGGGGTTTCTCCTGGCAGATCACACCGCGCGCTCTTCTCGAGGCGATGAGCGATCCCGACTCGGCCGCCGCCACGCGCGCGATGGAGGCGATGATGGCCATGGGGAAGATCGACATCGCCACGATCGAGCGCGCCCGGGCCGGGGCGCCGGCGAGGTGACGGGCCCGCTCGAGGTCGAAACGCGGTACCACGTCTCGCGATCTCAACGCTGATAACCGTTACCGCTTGGGCGGCACGAGGGGCGCCAGGTCAGTCAGTGGCTGGAGGACGTACTGGATCGCCACTTTGGTGCGTGGAAGCGGGCTGACGAACGGCGCCGTCTCCCAGGGGATGACCAGGGAGCCGCGGATCGTCTTCCCCGACGCGGGCAGCGGGCCGGTGCAGAAGACCGGCGGTGAATCCAGGATGTTCGTGGTCTGGAGGTTGACCAGGGTGTCGGCGGTGCCCAGGAGCGGATTCGTCAGCTTGGCCGGGTACGCCACGTTGACGGTCAACTGGTATCCCGGCGTCGCGCCGCCGACGTCGAAGAGAACACCCCCCTCCGGTTTCCGGCTCGGATCCTGTCGGTACTCTGTCCTGGAGTGATCGCTCTTGTGGACGAGGACGCCGCTGAGGACCAGGTTCCCGGACTGCACGGCCTCCGAGTGCCAAGCGCCCCAATCGTCCCGCCTGTCGCTTTGCAGGAGGATGAAGCGGGCCGTCGCGGTGAGCTCGAGCTTGGCGGACCAGTCCTCGTCGTCGTACGCGTCCTTCGCGGTCCATGTGATGTCCAGCTGCCACACCCCCGCCTCGATGAAGGGCTCGAGGGAGACCACCGGCGGCTTGGAGGCTTGAGCGAGGCTCTCCGACGGCGCCTGCACGGCGCCGAAGAGGACCGCCCCAATGCCGAGTGTCCGGGGGAGGATCCTGGCCACGACCGGGCTGATCATGTTTCCTCCTCGACCTGATTCCCTGCTTCGGCCCGCAGCACGACCTTTGACATTTGTGACGTACGAAGATAGCGCAGAAAGATCGGAACCAGGTACCGCCATCTCACCTTCTTGGCTGAATCGCCGGCCTTCATGCCCGCCAAGCGCGCCGCGAGGGCGAGCCGGCTTTGCAGCAGCACTCGGTCGGTGCGGCGCTGGACCGGATCGCAACGACGTTGGTCCCTTCGCCAGGAGATCTCGCACAACAGCTCCCTCGCAGTACAATGGGTACCCGAATTCAGGTACTCGTCCTTTAAACGATGGAGTCGCGCGGCGGTCTGTGGCGGCCGGCGACGCAGAGGGGACAAGCGATGGCGGAAGCGCTTGCATACTGGTCTCGGGTCAGCCTGCGGACAAAGGTCAACTTGGTGGTCATCGCCACTCTGGGCGTGGCCATGGGCACGGCCCAGGCGCTCATCGGGGCGCGGGCGAGGGCGGATTCGCAGCGGCGCGTCGAGGATGCGGCGACGGCGGTAGCCACCGCCGCCGCGCTCGCCATTCAGTCGTTCACCGAGACCAACGACATGGATGGGCTCCGGCGCTTCACCCAGGACATGGCCCGAGGCTCGGAGGTCAAGCGCATCGCGTCCGTGCGCAGCGCGATCACCGAGAGGGACTTCGGCGTCGCCAAGGACGCACAGCCGGTCGACGAGCTGGAACGTCATGTCCTCGAGAACGGCCAGCGCGTCGTCGTCACCGACCACGACGCCCACACCATCCGCTACCTGCGGCCGATCGTCGCCGAGTCGAGCTGCCTCGGCTGCCACACGAAGGCCAAGGCAGGCGACGTTCTCGGTGCGGCGAGCGTGACCCTGTCGATGGCCGCGGCCGATGCCGAGCAGCGCGCGCTGCTCGCCTACTCGCTGGCGACGTTCCTCGTCGGCACGCTGCTGCTCACCCTGGCCCTGAGCGTGTTCCTCAGCCGGATGGTGATTCGGCCCGTGGGACGCCTCGCCGATGCCGTGGGCGTCGCGACGACCGGAGACCTGACGGTCACGATCGCCGAGCGCGGCGAAGACGTCATCGGCCGGCTCAGCAAAGGCCTGGCTAAGCTGATCGCCGACCTCCGAGGCAACGTGACGGCGATCGCCGCCAGTGCATCCGCGCTCAAGTCCGCATCTGACGACCTCATCACGACGAGCATGGCGATGAGCGCCGACGCCGAGAGGACGAGCGACAAAAGCGTCGGCGCCGCGCACGCCGGCCAGGAGATCAACGATCACATCCAGACCGTTGCCTCCGGGCTCGAGGAGCTGGGCGCGAGCATCCGTGAGGTGGCGCGAAACAGCAGCGCCGCCTCGGTGAGCGTCGGGGAGACCGTCAAGGCCGTCGAGTCGGCCCGGGACACAGTGGACCGGCTAGGTGCTGCCTCAGCCGAGATCGCCGGCATCCTCAAGCTTATCTCGGCCGTGGCGGAACAGACGAACCTGCTGGCGCTCAACGCGACGATCGAGGCCGCCCGCGCCGGCGAGGCGGGCAAGGGCTTTGCGGTAGTCGCCGGCGAGGTCAAGGAGCTGGCCAAGGAGACGGCCAAGGCCGCGGAGGAGATCACCGTCAAGATTGGCGCTATGCAGAGCGGCGCGCATGATGCGATCGCGGCGATGGGAACGGTCGTCGAGGTGGTCGCGCGGATCAGCGAGATCTCCGGCGCCATCGCGGCCACGACCGAGGCCCAGAGCTTGACCGCGGCCGAGATGGCCCACAGCGTCACCTCCTCGGCGAGCCGGAGCGCCGAGGTGGCGGGCAGTGCGACGGAGGTCGCGGATATCGCGCAGAGCACCGTGGCCAGCGCCACGACCGTACACAAGGCGGCGATACGGCTCGGCCACGTGTCGGCGGAGTTGCAGCGGCTCGTCGAGCGTTTCAAGGCCTGAGACCGGGCGGCCGAGCGGGCTGCCTTGCTGACGCTCGCAGCCCACCTCGAGCGGACGGGATCGGCGTGGGATCCAGCACCGTTGCCGGCTTCAACGGCGGGGCACCGGAGCGGCCCACCGGGACAGGAGCGGTACCGGGTACGCCATCTCACCTCCTTCTTGGAGAAGGAGGCGTCAGGCACGTAAGCAGGCCCTCATCCTGGTTGGGCGGCCCTGGCGTCGATCCGGCGCGTAGCCCGGGGCGGTGAGCGGCCGAGACGCTGCCTCGACTCCCTGAGCGCCCGACGCCTGTCCGCGGGCTTCCCACACCGGGGTGGGCGTGGGAGGATGGCGCCATGACGACACGGGCTGAGTGGCGGCGTGCTGTCGGGGCGGTCCGGTCCGGGGCGACGGCGGCGGCCGCCGCCCTCCTTCTGCTCGCTGGGTGCGGGCGTGGCGGCAAAGCGGTCGCTCCCGGCGCGGCGGCGTCGTGGGAGGCGAAGCTCATCGCCCAGCGCACCGAGAAGGACCGCGAGTTCAAGACGTCGCCGACGTCGCCGATGGCGGGCGCCGCCCGCACCGTCATCAACGCGCCGGGCGGCGGCTGGGTTGCGGCGAGTGCCGACGGTCTCGTCGTCACGCCGGAGGCACCGGCGGGGAGCGCGCTCTCGTTCGCGTTCGCCTCCGGCTGGCGCTGGCGGGGAACGCCGGCGCGCGCGTGGCTCGAGACCCGCGGCGCGGCGATCGAGCCCGGTGCGCTTCCCGAGGGTGCGCTATTCCGCCTCGGCCGGTTCACGCTCGCCACGTACGCCTTCTCGGAGCAGCTCGCGGTGATCGAGTTCGACCCCGACCGCGCAGCCGTGCGCGCGTTCCGGCACCTGCTCTACTACGCGCCCGACCCGGCGTTCGTCGTGCCGGCGAAGGTCGAGAGGGTGACGCCGCCCGAGCCCGTGACGCTGGCGACCAGCCGTAACCTCGAGAAGAAGTACTTCCGCTGGGCCCGCCTGCGCTTCGACCTCGGCGGGACGGCGTGCGTGCTCACCGCGTTCAAGGTGCGGCCCGACGACCCGGCGGACACCAGCCTGTTCGTGCCGTTCGCCGACCGCACCTCGGGGGCCGAGACGTACGGGTCCGGGCGGTTCATGGACCTCGAGCAGCCGGCCGGCGCGACGGTGGAGCTCGACTTCAACCGCGCCTACAACCCGCTGTGCAACTATTCGCCCGCCTACAACTGCCCGCTCCCGCCGGCGGAGAACCGGCTCGCGGCCGCGGTGCGCGCCGGCGAGAGGACGTACCCGCACTGAGCCCACGCGCCGCCGGCCCGACGGGCGCGGCGACGGCATGGGGTGCCCGGTACGCCGGCGGTGCAACTGCGCCACCGGCCCGGCGGCAGGTACCAGGTGGTCTGTCCGCCCTCGCTTGACATGCAAGTATTCACTTGCCTATTATCAACCCGTGAGCGACGTGGACCTGCTCTTCAAGGCCTTGGCCGACCGCGGGCGGCGGAAGCTCCTGGACCGCCTGCACGCCAACGACGGCCAGACGCTCGGCGAGCTGTGCCGGCACCTGGACATGACGCGCCAGGGTGTGACGCAGCACCTCGCCGTCCTCGAGGCGGCGAACCTGGTGGCGGTGCAGTGGCGCGGGCGCGAGAAGCTGCACTTTCTCAACCCGGTGCCGCTGCAGGAAATCTACGACCGCTGGATCTGCAAGTTCGAGCGGCTGCGCCTAGCGGCCCTGCGCGACCTGAAGCGCCGCCTGGAAGAAGGCGGCAAGGGCACCACCCGAACGAAAGGGGGACGCGATGAGCACCGCAGACCGTAGCACCTTCGTCTACGTGACCTATATCCGCACCACGCCCGAGAGGCTGTGGGCGGCCCTCACCGACCCGCAGTTCGTCCGCCAGTACTGGTTCGACATGACCGTCGAGTGCGCCTGGACGAAGGGTTCGTCGTGGAAGTTGGTCGGCGCGGACGGGAGCGTGACCGACACCGGCGAGATCCTGGAGATCGACCCGCCGCGGCGGATGGTCATCCGCTGGCTGAACGAGTGGAAGCCGGAGCTCAAGGCCGAAGGCCCGAGCCGCTGCACGATCGAGCTCGAGCCCGCGGGCGCCGCGGTGAAGCTCACCATCACGCACGCGATCGACCGGCGGGAGTCGAGGTTCATCACGGCCGTGTCCGGCGGCTGGCCGCGCATCCTGTCGAACCTGAAATCGCTGCTCGAGACCGGGGCGATCGCCACCACGTCCCACCCCGGGCATTGATCTCGACCTGCCGCTCGACCTCAGGACCTCACGCTCTCGGGTGACGGGCCGGCCTCGACGCCCGCCGAGCGCCGCTCGGCCGCGGACTCGGCATCGGTGGCCGACGAGGCAATCGGGGCGCGCCGGCCAGACCCGGCGCCGGCCGGGTCAGGCGAACTTGTCGGCACGGAAGCGGTAGCGCTCGACGAACGCCCGCCTTTCCTCCTCGGGCAGGGACTTCATGTAACTCTTCCAGCCCGGGCAGACGTTGGCGTGCCACCGCCACAGGCGCCCGAGGAACGACTCGGGCCTCTGGTCGTACCTCTTGCGCCACTGGCAGGTGGCGCACCCGGACGCGCTCATGATCGCCTCCTCCTCGGGCACTGATGGAGCATGGCCGCACCGCTCTCCTGAGCCCGGGGCGTTCATCCCTCTGCCTCCAGAGCATACCCCTGCCGAGCGGCCGGTCGGCGCCACGTACGACAGGCTTACCTTCTCGATCCGGCTCGACGTTGCGCGGTTGCGATATCCTGACGGGTACCAGGTACGGTGAAGTTGACGAACGTCGTTGGATGGGCGGACCGGGTGCCGGGCTCTCACGAGGGGAACTGTGGACGTGACCCCAACCGGCGTCTGTTCTTCCGGTACCACCCGTCTCGCCGCGGCGAACGGTTCCCGGCCGCGCAGCCGAAAGGCGCCACCTCAGTGCGAACCGGCGCGGGCGGTCGAGGACTCCCTCCTCGCACTCCCACGCGAGGGCGCGGGCGGGCGCTCGACTCACGCTCGGCGCGCTCGTCGCTCTGCAGCCTATCGACCGGCGCCGCCGCCGGCCGCCCAGGAATGACGCTCCGGCGACGCCTGTTGGACGAACACGCGGCCGTGAGGCCGGGACCCGGGGAGAGCGCCCATGAGCATCGTGATCACGACACCTACAGGTCACATCGGTTCGGAGCTGACCCGCCGCCTGCTCGACGCGGGCGAGAAGCCGACACTCCTCGTCCGCAATCCGGAGAAGGTGGCCGCGGCGAAGGCGCGAGGAGCAAAGGTCGCGCAGGGCTCGCTCGAGGACGAGGCGTTCGTCCGCGAGGCCACGAAGGGCGCCACGGCGCTGTTCTGGCTGACGCCGCCCAGGTTCGACGCGCCCGTCTTCCGGCGGTACCAGCGGCGTCTCGGCGCGATCGCCGCCAAGGCCATCGCGGCCAACGCGATCCCCCGCGTGGTCAACCTCTCGAGCATCGGGGCGCAGCTCCCGAGCGGCGTCGGGCCAGTCAGCGGCCTGCACGAGGTCGAGGAGGCGATCGATCGGGTGGCGGGCGACGTGACCCACCTGCGCGCCGGCGACTTCATGGAGAACATGCTCAATTTCGTCGCGAGCATCAAGTCGACAGGGGCGTTCTTCTTGCCCGTGCCGCCCGACGTGAAGCTCCCGATGGTGGCGACGCGCGACATCGCCGAGGTGGCCGCCCGGGTGCTGCTCGACGACTCGTGGTCCGGGCGGCGCGCCGTCACCGTGTACGGTCCCGAGTTGCTCTCCCACGCCGAGGTGGCCGCGACGCTCAGCGACGTGCTCGGCCGGCCGGTCGGCTTCACGCAGGTCACGCCCGACCAGGCGCGCCAGGCGATGCTCGGGATGGGTTTCACCGCCGACCTCGTGGCCGAGTTCCTGGAGATGTACGACGCCTTCTCGACCGGCAGGATCGTGCATGGCTTGCCGGCGAAGCCGGACTTCCGCGGCACGACCACCTTCCGTGAGTTCGCGGCCACCGTGATCAAACCCCGACTTTGACAACACGGCCCACTGTATAGCCAGCTCGCCTTCTCCACCCGAGCATCGGCACAGCGGGGTCAGGCTGGCGTTGTCACGTGGTCGTCGGGCAACCCAACGCGCCCTGATACCGATAGGTCATCGGCCGGAGAGGCATGGCCGTCAATGCGAGGACACCGCACGCAGCGAGGTGGCCGAAGCCATTGCGTTCCCACCTCTCCCGCTCTCGTCAGCCTGCGAGGTCGCTTCGGGCGCTGCGCGGCCTCGCAACGACATCTGACTGGGGTGCCGCCTCGCCATGACCGCAGGAAAGGCGATCAGGTGCCTGGCTGGAACTCGTACGCGCGCGGCACGACGGTGATGCAGCGCTCGGTGCAACGGTAGCCGCCGCGCAGCATCTCGAGCTTGATCTCGTGCGCGCCGTCGACCAACGTGAACCCGCGCGCGGCGTCCTTTTCGTGGTCGATCCCCACGGTCTCTCCGGGAGGCACCGTCACCCACTTGTCGATGATCGCGCGCGAGAGCTGCGCGCCGTCGCCGACGACGTTGTGGCCCAGCAGCAGCGAGTCGAGGATCCGCGCCCCGTCCTCGATCTTCCCCACCGTGGACAGGATGCTGCGCTCGACCGTCGCGCCGCTGACGATGACGCCGTTGGCCACCAGCGAGTCGACGACGCGCGTGTGGCCGTGGATGAACTTGGCCGGAAGGCCGCTCTCGACGTAGGTGTAGATCGGCCAGTCCGGGTTGTAGAGGTTGATGGCGGGGTCCGTCGCCCGCAGCTCCATGTTGGTGTCGTAGTAACTCTCGATCGTCCCGATGTCGCGCCAGT
>JAJXUY010000388.1 GCA_021782525.1 Acidobacteriota bacterium
CGAGCTTGCCGGCGCGCGCCAGCTCGGTGAGGTCGCGGCCGTACTTCTTCAGCGCCTCGAGCTTGTCCTCGGGGTTGGCGTCGGTGACGCGGTGGGAGCCGCGCACCTCCTGGATCGCGCGCAGCAGCACCTCGCGGGAGACGCCGTGGCGCGCCAGGATCTCGGCCGCGCTCCCCGGCACGCCCGCGGCCGCGAGCAGCAGGTGCTCGACCGACACGTACTCGTCCTGGAACTGGGGCGCGAGCTTCGCCGCGGCGTCGAGCAGCTTGCGCAGGTCGCGCGAGGACTGCGCCTCGGCGCCGCCGCGCGCCGACGGCAGGCGGTCGAGCGCCGCGGTGAGGTCGTCGCGCAACCGATCGGCCGCGACGCCCACCTTGTCGAGGAGGCGCGACGCGAGGCCGTCCTCCTCGGCGAGCAGCGCCGCGAGCATGTGAACCGGGGTTGCCTCCGGGTTGCCGCGCTCGCTCGCCATCGCGAGCGCCTTCTGCACCGCCTCTGCGGCCTTGATCGTGAAGTTGCTGTCGGACGCCACGTTGCACCTCGATTCGGGCCGGCCTACCCGACCTGTCGAATTTCAATCTAAGATCTTAGTCAGCTAATGTCAATGTCTCCCAACGATAATATGAGTGTGACTTAGTCATAGCCATTGTCCCAACCTTGGCCGTCCGCGCTCGCCTTTCCGGTCGCGTCGCGGCCGGCCCCCGGCGATGGCCCGCGGCGCGGGTATTGCGGCGCGGGTTTTTTCGTCATCCCCGTGTAGAATGCGCCAACTGCCACCCATCCATCGCCGGCCACGGCGGTGCGTGGCGACCGGACGGAGGACGAACGCCATGAGTGATCAGCGTTTCAGCCCCTATGTGCCCGCCGACTCGACGATGCGCGAGTTCACCGTGCGGGCGCTCATCCTCGGCCTGTTCATGTGCGTGATCCTGGGGGCGGCCAACGCCTACCTGGGCCTCAAGGCCGGGATGACGATCGCGGCCACCTACCCCGCCGCGGTGATCGGCATGGCGGTCCTGCGCCTGATGAAGGGCTCGCTGCTCGAGGAGAACTTCGCCCGGACCGTCGGCTCGATCGGCGAGTCGGTGGCGGCGGGGGCGATCTTCACCATCCCGGCGTTCGTGATCCTCAAGATCTGGAAGTTCGAGCCGGGTCACATCCTGCAGACCTACCTGACGGCTTCGGCGCTGATGATGCTCGGCGGCGTGCTCGGCATCATGTTCGTGACCGTCCTGCGCCGGGTCATGGTCGAGGATCCCTCCTTGCCGTTCCCCGAGTCGGTGGCGGCGTCGGAGATCCACAAGGCCGGACAGCGCGGCGCCGAGGCGGCGATGCAGCTGTTCCGGGCGATGGGCGTCGGCGCCCTGATCAAGCTCCTGGACGGCCTGGGCATCTTCCGCTCGTCCAACGACTTCCAGCTCGCCGTCGGGAAGGTCAACGAGAGCTCGGTGCGGCTCGGGCTCGACGCGAACGCCAAGTCGATCACCGCCGGGGGCGTGACGACGATCTCGGCGCCCGCGGCCACGCCGGCGTACATCGGCGTCGGCTACATCATCGGCCCCGAGCTCGGCGCCCTCAACTTCGCCGGCGGAGTGCTGGCGTGGGGGCTGTTCGTGCCGCTCCTGGTCTACTTCCTCGGCCCGCAGATGATCGGCCAGTACACCACCGACGGGGTGCAGAACTGGGCGCTGCTCACGAACCATCTCTACCAGTTCGTGGTCAAGCCGATCGCGGTCGGCGGAATGCTGGTGGGCGCCTGCTACACGCTGTGGAAGATGCGCAAGAACCTGATCCTCGGCATCAAGCGCGGCGTGGCCGACGTGCGCAAGTCGGCGACCGCCGCGGCGGCGACGCAGCGCACCGAGCGCGACCTCAGCTTCAAGGTCGTGCTCTTCGGCATCGCCCTCATCTTCATCCTGATGATCGCGCTGTACGCCTACTTCACGAAGGCAATCGGGCCGGCGATCCTGGCCGCGATCGTCATGCTCATCACCGGCTTCTTCTTCGCCGCGGTGTCCGGCAACCTGGTCGGCATGATCGGGTCGTCGAACAACCCGATCTCGGGCCTGACGCTGGCGACCACGGTCGTCGCCGCGCTCACCATGGTCATCGTCGGCGCCAAGGGGACCCAGGGCGTCGCCGCCGTGCTCGGCGTGGCGGCGATCGGCTGCGTCTCCGCCGCCGTGGCGGGCGAGATGCTGCAGGACCTCAAGGTCGGGCACATCCTCGGCGGCACGCCGTGGAAGATGCAGATCGGCGACATCTTCGGCGTTATGGTAGCGGGTCTCGTGATGTTCTTCCCGCTGTACGTGCTGCACGTTTCCGACCTGGCGGCGCACCCGGCCACCGGCGGGTTCGGCGGCAAGAACCTGCCGGCGCCGCAAGCCGGCCTGATGGCCGCGCTGTCGCAGGGGATCGTCGGCGGCCAGATGGCGTGGCCGCTGGTGCTCGTCGGCATCGCGATGGGGATCTCGCTGATCATGATCAAGGTCAAGAGCCCGATGCTGTTCTCGGTCGGGATGTACCTACCGCTCGAGACCACGTTCGCGATCTTCATCGGCGGCATGATCCGCGGCCTCGTCGACCGGATGCGGGAGAAGCGGGGCTTCAACGACGCGCAGAAGGCGCGGGTGGAGAACGCTGGCATTCTGGCGGCCTCGGGGTTGATCGCGGGCGAGGCGCTGATGGGGCTGTTCATCGCCACGGTGGTGTTTATCCGCGACCGCATGCACCAGCCACCGCAGTTCTGGACGGTGCCGGGCTTCTCCGGCATCGCGCCGTGGCTGGCGATCCCGGTGTTCCTCATCCTCGCTGCGTACCTGGTCTACGTGCCGCTCCGCAAGGCCGGCGCCGCGGACGAGCCGGCGCCGCCGACGGCGATGATGTAGGCGGGCAGGGATCGATCGTGACGCTCTGAGACGGCGGGCCGCAAGGCGCTCCCTTGCGGCCCGTCCGCGCTCCGAGTTGACGGCCATGGAAACGCTCACCATCGTCGAGATGCTCGAGAAGACCGGCTTC
>JAJXUY010000389.1 GCA_021782525.1 Acidobacteriota bacterium
TCGAACAGCGGTCTCTCACCGCGCTTTCCGGGCAGCCGGCGCACGATCTCCCCCCACGGCGCGTCGAGGAACACCGAGACGCCGGCGCGGCGGATCAGCTCCCGGTTGCCGGGGCTCGCGAACGTGCCGCCGCCGGTGGCGGCGACGAACCCCGGGAAGCGGGCACAGGCGGCGAGCTGGCGCGTCTCCTCGGCCCGGAACACCGCCTCACCCCGCTCGCCGAAGATCCGCGCCACGCTCATCCGCAGGCTCGCCTCCACCCGTGCGTCGAGGTCGAGGAACAGCATCCCGGCGCGCCGCGCCAGCGCCCGGCCCGTCGCGGTCTTCCCCGCGCCCATGAAGCCGATCAGGAACACCCGCACGCGGACCGCCTCCCACGCCGGCGCTACTCCCGGGTTGCGAACCGTTCCATGAACCGCGTCGACAGCCGCCCCTCGATGAAATCGCGCTCCTCGAGCACCCGGAGGTGCAGCGGGATCGACGTGCGCACGCCGCCGATCAGGAACATCGAGAGCGCGCGCCGGGCGCGCCGGATCGCCTCGCTCCGGCTGGCGCCGTGGGCGATCACCTTGGCGAGCAGCGAGTCGTAGTTCGGGGGCACCCGGTAGCCGCGGTAGATGTGGGTGTCCACCCGCACCCCCGGACCGACCGGGAACGCCAGCTCGGTGATCTCGCCGGGAGACGGCGCGAACGTCACCGGGTCCTCGGCGTTGACGCGGAACTCGATCGCGTGGCCGCGGATCGTGGGGCGGCGGCGAAGCGACAGCGGCTCGCCGTTGGCCACCCGCAGCTGCTCGAGCACGAGGTCCACACCCGTCACCGCCTCGGTCACCGGGTGCTCGACCTGGATGCGGGTGTTCATCTCCATGAAGTAGAACTGGCCTTCGTTGAACAGGAACTCGACCGTGCCCGCGCTGGTGTAGCCGACCGCCACCGCCGCCTCGACCGCGGCGGCGCACATCCTGTCGCGCAGCTCGGCGTCCACGGCGACCGACGGCGCCTCCTCGATCAGCTTCTGGTGCCGGCGCTGGATCGAGCACTCGCGCTCGCCGAGCGCGATCACCTTGCCGCGCGTGTCGCCGAGCACCTGGATCTCGATGTGGCGCGGCTCCGTGAGGTACTTCTCGAGGTAGACGTCGGCGACGCCGAAGGCGCGCTCCGCCTCGTGGCGGGCGGTGTCGAACACCTGCCGCAGCTCGCGCGGGTCGCGCGCCACCCGCATCCCCTTGCCGCCGCCGCCGGCCGACGCCTTGAGGATCACCGGGAACCCGACGCTCTCGGCGAGCGCGACCGCCTCCTCGCGCGAGGCGAGCGGCTCCGAGGAGCCGGGAAGCACCGGCACGCCGCGCGCGATCACCGTGCGGCGGGCGTTCGCCTTGTCCCCCATCGCGCGGATCGCCTCGGGGGGCGGGCCGATCCAGACCAGGCCGCACTCCTGCACGACCTCGGCGAAGTGTGCGTTCTCGGCGAGGAACCCGTAGCCCGGGTGGAGCGCGTCGGCGCCCGTGATCTCGGCCGCGGCGATCACCGCGGTGATGTTGAGGTACGAGGCGTTGGCGGCCGGCGGTCCGATGCACACCGCCTCGTCCGCCATGCGCACGTGGAGCGAGTCGCGGTCGGCCTCCGAGTGCACCGCCACCGTGGCGACCCCCGCCTCGCGGCACGCGGCGATGATACGCAGGGCGATCTCCCCGCGGTTTGCGATCAGGACCTTCGAGATCATGGCTGGCTACGACGGCCGGATCGCGAACAGGCGCTCGCCGAACTCGACGGGTTGCGCGTTCTCGGGGAAGCGGCGCACGAGCTGTCCCGAGATGTCGGCCTCGATCTCGTTCATCAGCTTCATCGCCTCGACGATGCAGAGCACCTGCCCCTTGGTGACGAAGTCGCCGATCTTCACGTACGCCTCGGCGTCGGGACTGGGGGCGACGTAGAACGTGCCGACGATCGGGGACGTGACGAACGACAACCCGTCGTCTTCCGCCGCCGGCTCCGCACCCAAGCGCGTCTCGCCCGCCGCCACGATACCGGCGGCGGCCGGGAGCGCGGCCGCCAGGTGCGGCGCCAGCAGCGGCGCGCTCAAACGCGCTTCCGGCACCGGAGCCGCGGGGACGCCGTCCACCCGGACCCGTTCTCCGTCCTTCTCGATCTCGACGCCGCCGACCTTGCTCTCGGAGACGACGCGAATCAACTCGCACAGCTCGGTAAAGGTGAACATCCCCATCCTCTCAGACGAACTCGTGGCGCAACCGGTGGGCTGCGAGGCGACTCGCGAACCGCGCCCGGCCGGGGTTTCCATCTCGGCCCACGACCGTCAGCAGAAAGTACGTATCGGTGATGCTGGTGATCAGGACGACCTTGCGCTCGGCCGCGACCACGATCTGGTCGAGACCGCCGAGCTGCAGCTCGCGGTTGGCCGAGGTGACCTCGCGCAGGAACGTGGAGTACTCCGCGATCAGCTCCTCGACCGCGTCCGGGTCCTCGCTCCAGCTCGTCACCGGGATCCCGTCCCGGTCGGCGATCGCCGTCAGGGAGACGCCGGCGCATGCGCGGACGCCGGTCAAGGCATTCTCGAAGGTCATCGCGCTCGTTCCTCGCCAAGTGTAAGGCCTGCCAGCCAGCGCTGCAACGCCGCGATCTTGCGCTCGCGCGGGGCGAGCGGCGGCGGCGCCTCGGGGAGCGGCGCCATCATGTCGCGCACCAGCGCCAGCAGGTCGTTCGCCTCGACGTTGTCGGGCTCGCGTTCGAGCAACCGCTCGAGCACCCCGACGGCCTCGCCGAGCGCCTGCTGCTGCACGTACAGGCGCGCCAGCGTCAACGAGGCGGGCTGCGGTGCCGGCTCGTGGCCCGGGGCCTCGCCAGCCGACGCGTCGAGCACGGCCCGGAGCAGCGCCGGCGCCTGGTCGGCCTCCGGCACCGTGAACAGGTCGGCGTCCACCGCGCCCGACCCCGCGGCCGGTTCCACCGCCTCGGGCTCGAACTCGAACGCCTTCGGGGGCTC
>JAJXUY010000390.1 GCA_021782525.1 Acidobacteriota bacterium
TCGCTCGCGTTCTTCGCCCCGGAGATCTCGTACGGCACCGGCTCCGGCGCGGGGTGCCAGGTCGCCGAGTTCAAGACGATGGTGCGCGAGCTGCACCGCGCCGGGATCAAGGTGATCCTCGACGTGGTCTACAACCACACCGCGGAGGGGAACGAGCTCGGCCCGACGCTGTCGCTGCGCGGCATCGACAACCCGACCTACTACGCGCTCGGCGGCCCGACCGGGCAGCCCGGGCGCTACTACCTGAACTTCACCGGCACCGGCAACGAGCTCGACCTCGCCAGGCCGGCCGTGATCCGGCTGGTGATGGACTCGCTGCGCTACTGGGTGTGCCAGATGCACGTGGACGGCTTCCGCTTCGACCTCGCGTCGGTGCTCGGCCGCGACGAGGACGGGACGTTCCGCGCCAACGCCGGCTTCTTCGACGCCGTCTCGCAGGACCCGGTCCTGTCGCGCGTCACCCTGATCGCCGAGCCGTGGGACCTCGGCACCTACCAGGCCGGCAACTTTCCGATCGACTGGTCGGAGTGGAACGGCCGCTTCCGCGACACGGTGCGCCGCTTCTTCCGGGGCGACCCGGGGCAGCTGCGCGACCTCGGCGCGCGCCTCACCGGCTCGGCCGACCTCTACCGCGACGACGGTCGCGCCGCGTACAACAGCGTCAACTTCGTCACCTGCCACGACGGCTTCACGCTGCGCGACCTGGTGAGCTACGACGGCAAGCACAACGAGGCCAACGGCGAGGGGAACCGCGACGGCAGCGACGACAACGGCTCGTGGAACTGCGGCGTCGAGGGGGAGACCGGCGACCCGGCGGTCAACCGCCTGCGCCGGCAGCAGGCCAAGAACTTCATCTGCCACCTGCTGTTCGCCGCCGGCACGCCGATGATCCTCGGCGGCGACGAGTTCTACCGCACGCAGCGCGGCAACAACAACGCCTACTGCCAGGACAACGAGTTGTCGTGGTTCGACTGGCGCGAGCTCGAGGCCAACGGCGAGATCCTGGCGTTCTTCCGCGCCGCGATCGCGCTCACCCGCCGCTGCACGATCCTGCAGCGCCGCCGCTTCCTCGACGGCGGCGACCGCGACGGCGACGGCGTCCCCGACATCGTCTGGTACGGCGCCAACCTCACCGCGCCGCGCTGGGACGACCCGCAGGCCAGGAGCGTGGCGGCTCAGCTCGACGGCCGCGCGGAGCGGTCCGAGCTCGGCCCGTACCGGCTCTACTTCATCCTCAATGCGAGCGCGGCGCTGCAGCGTTTCGCGCTGCCGCTTCTCGCCCCCGGCGCGGCATGGCACCGCCTCGTCGACACCTCGCTGCCGGTCGGGGAGGAGATCGTGCTCCCCGGCGCCGAGGTGCTGCTCGACCCGGCCGACTACTACCTGGTCAACCCGCACAGCACGGTCGTGCTGATCGGGCGGTGACCGCGCCGGCACCGCGATCGCCCGTAACCGCGCCCGCCGCGCGGCGGTCTTTACAAGGGAGTCGTCAGCGCTACCATGGCATCTGGATGGGGGAGCGTGGCCGAGACAAGGGGTGAGGCGATGAAGCGGCTTCTCACAGTCACTGTTCTGTCGATCGGGGCGATCGCGCTTTCCGGGTGTGCGGCCAGCACGGCGGGGAACGCCTACGGGGCGAACGAAGTGATGCAAACGATGACCGTCCAGTACGGGACGGTCGACAGCGTGCAGCCGGTCACGATCCAGGCGACGCCGACCGGCACCGGGCCGCTCGCCGGGGCGGTGATCGGCGGCGCCGCCGGCAACTCGGTCGGCGGCGGCAACGGCCAGATCATCTCGACGATCGGCGGGGCGATCATCGGTGGCCTGGTCGGCGCCGCGGCCGAGAAGAGCGCCAGCACTCAGGCCGGGCAGCAGATCACCGTCCAGATGGACGACGGCCGTCTCATCGCCGTGGTCCAGGGCGGGACCGCCCAGTTCGCCCGCGGGCAGCGCGTCCAGGTCCTCACCGCGAGCGACGGCACCACCCGCGTCGCGCCGGCGCCGCCGGGCTCGCGCTGAGTCGGCCGTCGCGGTCGGACCGCGCACCGGCGGCCTGCTCCCTGCGGTCGTTCCGACACTGGTGACGGTTTCGAACCAGCCCGTGTACGAGCGGGCAACGGCTCAGCGGCCTTCGGCGGGCTCCACCAGGAGCGCCTGGAAGCGGGGGTCGGCTCGGAGTCCATCCCAGGCCGGAGCGAGGCGGAGCACGTGCGCCGTCATCTCGCCGCTGCCGGCGAGAACGCTCCGCAGCGCGTCGATCGCCTCGCCCTGCCGGCCCGTCCACGCGAGGACCAGCGCCCGATCCTGGAGCCGAAGGAGAGCGAGCACGGCGTCCCGCGACGAGGGCATCAGAGTCACGCCCTCGTCGGCCTCCCGCGCGGCCCGGTCGTTCTCCCCCAGGCCGGCGTACGCGATAGCCAGTGCGCTGTGGTAGCGCGCGTCGCCCGGCGACGCTGCGACCTTCGCCAGGAGTTGGAGGCGGGCGATCTCGAAGGAACGGCGCGCGAGCTCCGGCTGACCGGCCATGCGCTCCACCTCGCCGCGCAGGAGCGGAATCGGAGCGTATTCGTACTGGTAGGCCAGCGCCGGGCGCGTTTCCGCATCGAGCTGTTGGAGCGCGGCACGAAAATCGCGCCGGCACAGTGCGACCCAGAGGCGCGCATCGGCCAGGGCCGCCTGGTCGTCGGACAGGTCGGGGAGCTTCGCCGCCCGACCCAGGATCGCCTCGGCGCCCGCGAGGTCGCCGTGCCACTGGACCTGGAGCCACGCGAGGCGGCCGTAGGGCCCGCCGAGGCGCGGGTTCAACGCGATCATCGCCTCGAACGCCCGGTTCGCATTCTCGTACCGCCGCGCGTCGACACAAACGACCGCGAAGTTTCCCAGCAGCGTCGGGTTCTTCGGGTCGATCTCGACGGCCTGGCCCATCGCCGCGGCCGACTCGGCCCACCTCCCTTGCCGGTGGAGCACGGCGCCGGTGCCGAAGAGCGCGTCG
>JAJXUY010000391.1 GCA_021782525.1 Acidobacteriota bacterium
TCGCCGGGCAGGTAGACGCCCGGTTCCACCGTCACGACCATGCCGGGCTCGAGCAGAGGCGCCTCGCCGCCGGCGTCGTGCGCCTCCAGACCGAGGAAGTGCCCGAGCCCGTGGATGAAGAATTGGCCCAGCGTCAGGCCGCCGTCGCCCGTCACCCCACAGCCCTCGAGCGCCGCGAACGCCGCCTTGCGCGCCGCCGCGAGCGTCGAGCCGGGCCGCAGCGTGGCGACCGCCGCGTCGTAGGCCGCGAGCACCGCGCCGTACAGCTCACGCTGCCGCGCGGTGAACGCGCCGCCGGCCGGAAATGTACGCGTCAGGTCGCCGCAGTAGTACCCGTGCCGGGCGCCGATGTCCACCACCACGAGCTCGCCGTCGGCCAGCACGCCCAGGTTCGCGTCGTAGTGCAGCACGCACCCCGCCGGTCCCGACCCGACAATCGGGGGGAACGACCACCCTTCGGCGCCCGTCGCGCGCAGCGCGGCGAACGCCGCTCCCTCGACCTCGCCCTCGCGACGGCCGGGGCCCACCGCAGCGCCCGCCGCGCGCATCGCGGCGACCGTCGCCGCCACCGCCTTGCGCAGCAGCGCGATCTCGCCCGCCGATTTTTGCAGCCGCATCCGGGTGAGCACCGGCGCGAGGTCGCGCACGGCGAAGCTCGGCAGGCGGTCGCGTAGCCGCCGCACCATCCGTTGCTCGGACGTGAGGTCGCCCGCGGCCGAGCCCGGCAGCACCACCCACAACGCCCCGCCCGCACCCAGCGCATCGCCGATGCGGTCGAGGTACCCGGGCACCGGCCGGCGGCGCGCGTCCACCACGACCTCGCCGGGGTCGCGCGACCCCACCTCCTCGAAGCCGAGCTCGGCAGCCGCGCTCTCGCCCGGACCGAACTTCGGGCCGGTCCACGCCTCCAGCGCTGGACGGCGCTCGGGGAGCAGCAACGCCTCGTGCTCACGCTCGAGCAGCAGCACCGCGCCCGGGAGCTCGACCCCGGTGAGGTAGAAGAACCCCGGTTCCTGCCGGAACGTGCCGACGTCGCCGTAGCCGCGCGCGTCGGTGGCGCCCAGGACCACCGCCAGGTCCCCCGGCGCGAGCTTCGCCCGGACAGCCGTCCGCCGCCGCCCATACTCCTCGGGCCGCTCGAGTTCGGCCGCGTACTGCCCGCCGCAGAACACGCGTTGTTCGATCATGCCAGGCCTCCAAAACCCCGTCGCGCGCCGCCGCCGACGCTAGCGGCGCTCGCCGTCGTGCAACGCCTCGATCGTGAGAGCCGCGCGGCGGACGTAGTCGGCGCCCGAGATCACCGTGAACGCCATCGCGATGTAGAAACACGCCGCCAGCAGGTGCCCGGGAACCGTCGTCACGTTGGCGACCAGCACCGCCGCGATCGTCACGATGTGAAGGAACGTCGTCCACTTCCCCCACACCGAGGGCGGAAACTGCCGCACGCCGGCCCCCAGGTAGAGCAACAGCGCGACCATCACGATCAGGAAATCGCGCGACAGCGCCATCACGGTCAGCCACAGCGGCACCGTCACGGCGCCCGGCAAACGCAGGGTCAGCGTCACGTACGCCGCGACGAGCAGCGTCTTGTCCGCGATCGGGTCGAGATAGCTGCCCAGCATCGAGCGCATCCCGAGCAGGCGCGCGAGCAGGCCGTCGAGCGCGTCGGAGACGCCCGCGGCGACGAAGATCCCCAGCGCGAGACGGTGGTTCTCCTCGAGAACCGCGAGCACGAAGAACGGCGTGAGCGCCAGCCGGATCAGGGTGATGCCGTTGGGGATCGTGAACGGCCGCAGAGCGGCCCGCACCTCCTGCGCCGCCCGCTGCGCCACCGCCCCCGCCCGCGTCCCCGGCCACTCGCCGCTGCGGTCGCGGACCTCCCCGCCCTCGCCGGCGACGCCCGGCCCGGCCCGGCCGCGATCGACCTCGCCGGGAGGGCTCACTCCGCCGCCTCGGAGAGGACCGACTCCCGCAGGTAGCTCATCTTGCCCTCGTTGACCACGAGACCGCGCTGCTCGAGGTCGTTCATCAGACGGGTCACCGTCTCGCGCGACGTCCCGATCGAGTTGGCGATGTCCTGGTGGGTCGGGCGCCGGACGGCGACCCAGCCGTTCCCCAGGATCTGGCCGTGCTGCTTTGCCAGGTCGATGAGGTAACGCGCCAGGCGGCCGACGACGTCGAGAGTCGCCAGCGACTCCATCTGCGCGTTCGAGCGTCGCAGCCGCAGCGACAGCTCGCGCAGCAGCTTGCGGGCGATCGTGGGATGCTGCTCGACGAGCCGCTCGAAGTCGTGGCGCCGCAGCCGGTACGCCACCGTCGGGAGCTGTGCCACCACGCTCGCCGAGCGCGTCGCGTCGTCGAGCAGCGCCATCTCGCCGAAGAACTGCCCGGGGCCGAGCGTGGCGAGGATGAGCTCCTTGCCTCCCGCGGAGGAGACGCACACCTTGACGCGGCCGCTGGCGATCACGTAGAAGCTGTCCGCCGGCTCGTGCGCCGCGAAGATCACCTCGTCACGGGCGAACTCCTGCCGCTCCGCGGCGCGTGCCAGAGCTTCGAGCTCCGCCGGCTCGAGCTCGCCGAAAAGCGCGACCTTGCCGATGAGATCGATCAACGCGGCGCACATGGGTCACCCTCCTCGCCCGCAGTCCGGCGCACCAGCTCCGCCGCCGTCTCCCCGTCCACCGCCGCGGGGCGGCTCAGACAGTCGCCGCCAACCTCGCCACACCACCGCGGCGCCGGCCTCCCCAGCGCCTCCGCCAGCCGGTCGAGCACTGCGGCGAGCTCCCGCGGCGTCACAACCCGTTGCGGGCGGAAGCGGCGGGCGATCGGATCGCCCGGCATCACGCCGGCACGCGCCACCGTTACGATGTCCCGCCGTTCGCGCAGCTGAACCACGTCCTCGAACACGGGGACCGCCCCCGCGCTCGTCTTCGTCAGCGCCGGCACCTCCCACGCGATGATCGCGGCCAGTCCGGCGCGGCGCAGCGGCC
>JAJXUY010000392.1 GCA_021782525.1 Acidobacteriota bacterium
CACCGTGAACCTTGACCCGACCTCGGAGGAGCTGGCGGAGATTGCGTACTGCGCCGCCGAGGTCGCGCGCGACTACTTCGACGTCGAGCCCAGGATCGCGATGCTGTCGTACTCCAACTTCGGCTCCAACTCCGACGCCAAGACCACGAAGGTCCGGCGCGCCGTCGAGATCATCCACGAACGCTGGCCGGAGCTCGTCGCCGACGGCGAGATGCAGGCCGACTCGGCCGTCGAGCCGGCGGTGGCGCAGGAGACGTACCCTCTGTCGGCGATCCAGGGCGACGCCAACGTGTTGATCTGCCCCGACCTCGAGTCCGCCAACATCGCCTACAAGCTGCTCTGGCGGCTCGGCAAGGTCGAGGCGATCGGCCCGATCCTGTGCGGCGTCAACGCGGCCGTGCACGTCCTGCAGCGCGGTGTCGAGGTGCCGGACATCGTCAACATGGCGGCGATGTGCGTGCTCAAGGCGCAGAACGTCGCGGCAGGCAAGCGGGAGCCGGCGGCCGCGAGGCTCGTCGGGAGCGCCAAGAAGAAGAAGTAGCCATCAGTCCGGATCGGCCCGGGACCCCGCGTTCGCGCGGGGTCCCGCTCGTTTGCGGCCGGTTTCGGAGACGTTTGACACCGCCAGCGCCCTCCGCGTAGCATGCCGGCAGGCATCGACCACGCAAAGGAGGCGAGACGATGGGACGGGTTGTCAGAGCTATCGGGCTTGTGATGTTGACTCTGTCGCTCCCGGTCGTGACCTGGGCACAGACCGGCGGGCTGCGTTACTCGATCACCGTGAGCAAGTTCGAGAACAAGGCCGGATGGGCAGGCCAGTGGGACATCGGCGACGCCTGGGGCACCATCCTGACCGACCTGCTGAACCAGACCGGCAAGTTCATCGTCCTCGGCGAGAAGGACATGCGGCAGGAGGCGATGGCCGAGCAGGACTTCGCCGCGTCGGGCCGCGCGGCCGGCGGGGCCAAGGCGCCGGTGACCGGTCAGATGACCCCCGCGCAGTTGCTGGTCAAGGGCGCCATCACACACGTCCAGGACACGACGGGCTCGGGCCACGGCGGCCTCAACGTCGGCGGGTTCCGCATCGGCGGCGCGGGCGGCAAGGGCGAGGTCAACGCCACGATCTACATCGTCGATTCGACGACCGGCCAGGTGCTTGCCTCGAAGAGTGTCGTCGGCGAGTCGACTCGGAAGGGCCTCGATCTCGGCTACAGCGGCGCCGGTTGGGGCGCCGATGCCGGCGGGTACCAGAAGAGCAACGTCGGCAAGGCGGTGACCGCGGCGTGCAAGGAAGCCGTGGACTTCATGATCGCGCAGCTGCCCAAGATCCCGTGGACGGGGACGGTCGCCCAGGCGGCCGGCGGCAAGGTCTACGTCAACCGCGGCGCGCGCGACGGAGTCGCCGTCGGGCAGGAGTTCGTCGTCGGCGAGCCCAACGTGATTCGCGACCCGGACACCGGCGAGGTACTCGACCAGAGCCTCAACGAGGTGGCACGCCTCGAGGTCACACAGGTCAAGGACAAGCTCTCGATCTGCGCCGTCAAGAGCGGCGACGCGGCCGCGGTGAAGCGGGGGATGATGGTCAAGCCGCAGTGATCGAGATCCGTTGCCGAGGGTTGCGAGGTTGATGGCGTTCGTGGGCGCCGGTGTCCGCGAGGCGGACGCCGGCGCCCGGTTGACGGGCGGCCGGCGCGACCGGGCTGACGCGGGGTCGCCCGCGGCCGCATGGAGGTGGACGTGAGCGAGACGACTCCTGCGAAGATCGGTCACTACACGATCGTCTCCGAGCTCGGGCGCGGCGGGATGGGCGTGGTCTACAAGGCGCACGAGGAATCGCTCAACCGCTTCGTCGCGATCAAGGTGCTCGGCGCGCACCTCGCCGAGGACCCGACGTTCGTCGCGCGGTTCATGCGCGAGGCGCGCGCGGCGGCCGCACTGTCGCACCCCAACATCATCCAGATCTTCTTCATCGGCGAGGACGAAGGCCGCCACTACTTCGTGATGGAGTACGTCTCGGGGAAGTCGCTGCTCGCCATGGTGCGCGAGGAGGGCCGCATCGACAACCCGCGCGCCTCGCAGTACATGCTGCAGGCCGCCAACGGCCTCGCGGCCGCACACGACAAGAGCCTGCTGCACCGCGACATCAAGCCGGCCAACCTGATGGTGGACGAGCGCGGCCTGCTCAAGATCGCCGACTTCGGCCTCGCCCTGCCGCAGGACGCCGCGACCAGGCTCACCGCCACCGGGATGCTGATGGGCACCCCCGGGTACCTCTCTCCCGAGCAGTGCCGGGGGGAGGCGGTGGACCGCCGCACCGACATCTACTCGCTCGGCGTCACCTTCTTCGAGCTGCTCTCGGGCCAGACGCCGTTCCACGCCGACAGCCCGCTTGCGCTGCTGCGCATGATCCTGGAGCAGGAGCCGCCGGACATCGCCTCGCTGAGCGGGACGGTCGACCCGGAGACCAGCCGGATCGTGCACCGCATGATCGCCAAGGACCCGGCGCGGCGCTACCAGGACTGCCACGAACTGGCCGCCGATCTCGAGCGGTGGCTCTCCGGATCCGGCGCGCGGCTCGCTCCCGGGGCGGTTGCCGGGATCGTCGGCGCGGCCCAGGCGCCCGCGCCGAGCGCCGGGAACGAGGAGCCGACCACCCGCATGCCTGGGCCGAACGATACCCCGGGCGCCGCGCCCGTGGTCGCGGCGGTGGCCGGCACGCCGTCGGCACCGCCGGCGGCGGTCTCGGCCCCGGGAGCGGATCTGTCGCCCGCCGTGGCGCCGCCGCCGCCTCCGGCGACCGTTCCGGCCAACGTCGCCCCCTCCGCGCTGGCGCCGGCGCCGCAAGCCGCCGTCGCGCCTGTCGCCGCGGCGCCAGCGACTCGCCGCTCGCGCGCTCCGCTCGTGGCTCTGGCGATCATCGTCGTGCTGCTCGCGGCGATGGGGGCCTCCGCGTACTTCCTCCTGCACTCTCCATTGGTGCGACGC
>JAJXUY010000393.1 GCA_021782525.1 Acidobacteriota bacterium
TGCGCCTGCAGCAGGACGGCGGGCTGGTGCGCGGCTGCTACTACGACGGCGCGGCGCAGATCGACGGCAGCGTCAAGGGCCGCGTGCTGCAGGCCGAGTGGCGGCAGGACGAGGGCAAGCGGGTCGGAGCGGTGATCATGGTGGTGTCGCCCGACGGGTCGGCGCTCAACGGGGTCTGGTTCGAGCACGGGGCGCTCGCCGGGGAGTGGTCGGGGAAGAAGGCGAACGTCGAGGCCAACTGCACCCTGGCGAAGGAGGGCGGCCTCGCGCAGCGGCTCTCGTCGGACGGACGCGCAGTGCTGTACGGGATCTACTTCGACTCCGACTCGGCGACGCTCAAGCCGGAGTCGCAGGCGACGCTCGATGACGTGCTCGCGGTCCTCAAGGCGAAACCGGCGCTGCGGCTGCAGGTCGGCGGGCACACGGACGCGACCAACACCGACGTGCACAACCTGCAGCTCTCGCAGCGGCGCGCCGAGGCGGTGGTGAAGTGGCTGGTCGAGCACGGCGTCGCAGCGGGGCGGCTCACCGCGAAGGGGTTCGGCAAGGCGCAGCCGGTGGCCGACAACGCGACGGCAGCGGGCCGCGCGCTCAACCGCCGGGTCGAGGTCACCGCGCTGAAGTGACGCTGCGGTCCGGCTGGGCCGCGGCGGGACGTGACGACGTCGGCACGAGGCCGCGCATCAGCGGAGGCGACATCGCGCTGGCGCCGGGGCAACGGCACCCGGGCGCGGGCACTACCAGGCGCGCAGGCGGCGGCGGACGCGTGGGCCGACGTTGACCGTCGCTGCGGTGGAGTCGGCACGGCCGCACGCGTTGGTGATCCGTACCCAGAAGCTGGTGAGCGCAAGCAGCGGCGGCGTGGTGAACGTGCTCGTGTCGCCACCGAGCGGGACCGAGGTGTCGCCTGGGTCACCCTGATACCACTGGTACGCGAGCGGCGCGGAGCCGCCCGCGGTCACCGACAGCGTCGCGCTCTGGCCGCCGAGGACGGTCCCGCCCCGCGGCTTCGCCATGATCGTGGGCGGGACGCACGGAGCCGCGAACACCCACGCGGCGCCGATCTTGGCGTCGTCGTACGAACCGCCGGTGATGATCGTGGTCGCGTCGGCCGAGATCGCCACCGCGCCCTGGTTGGCGGCGCCAACGGCGCCGGTCCCCGCCAGCTTGCCGCCCGCCTGCAACCACGTGCCCGCGCTGCGGGTGAACACCCACGTGGCGCCGGCGTTCCCGTCGTCGCTCGGCCCGCCGACGACCGCGGTATCGCCGTCCCCGGAGATCGTCACCGACCACCCCTGCGCCGCGGTGCCGGCCGCGTCGGTCCCGACCAGCTTGCCGCCTTGCTGCGACCAGGCGCCGCGGCTGCGGGTGAACACCCAGGCGGCCCCGGCGTCGGAGCTGTCGCCGTACCCGCCGGCGATCGCGGCGTCGCCGTCGGCGGAGAGCGCCGCTGAATAGCCCAGGAAGGCGGCACCGACGGCGTCCGCGGCGACCAGCTTGCTCCCTTGCTGTGACCAGACACCGTCGCTGCGGGTGAACACCCACGCGGCGCCGGCGAACGAGGCATCGGCGACGCCGCCGAGGATCGCCGTGTTGCCGTCCGCCGAGATCGCCACCGAATAGCCCTGGGCGGCGCCCCCGATCGCGCCGCTGCCGACGAGCTTGTCGCCCTGCTGCGACCAGACGCCGTCGCCGCGGGTGAATACCCACGCGGCGCCGGCGTCGGCGTCGTCGAACGGCCCGCCGACGATCGCGGTGTTGCCGTCCGCGGCAAGCGCCACCGACCAGCCCTGCTCGGCGTTCCCGACGGCTCCAGTCCCGACGAGCTTGCCGCCCTGCTGCGACCAGGCGCCGGCGCTGCGGGTGAACACCCACGCCGCGCCGGTATTGGCGCCGTCGTACGGCGCGCCGATGAGGGCCGTGTTGCCGTCGGCCGCGATCGCCGCCGACTTGCCGAACCTGGCGACGCCGGCGGCGCCGGCGCCGAAGAGCTTGCTCCCTTGCTGCGACCAGAGCCCCGCCTGGCGGGTGAACACCCAGGCGGCGCCGGCGAACGAATCGTCGCCGTATCCGGTGGCGATCGCGGTGTCGCCGTCGGCCGAGATCGCCACCGAGTAGCCCTGGTGGGCTGGTCCGATGGCGCCGCCGCCGACGAGCTTGCTCCCTTGCTGGGTGAACTGCGCTGCCGCGCTGGCGGCGACCAGCGCCGCGAGGAGTGCGCCCGCGCGCCTCGCCGCCGCCGTTCGCCGCTGTCGCGACCCGTCGCTCACCCTCCGAGTATGCGCCCGCGGTCCGGGCCTGCGCCCGGCGAACGCCGGGGCTGCAGAGGAGAGCAGGAGCCGAGGAGCCGGGGGGCAAGGCATGAGAACGGCGGCGAGACGGGGGCAGGGTACGACGACCGATGCGGTCCCGCCGGCGCGCAGTTGCACGCCGCCGGGAGGGGCCGCCTTCCGGCCGACCGGCCCGCAACGGCGCAGACGGGCGCTTCTGAGTGCCGAGCCGACAGCCGGAGCCGATGCTCTCGGCGAGCGGCGCGGCCCGCGGTCACGCCCGGGCCGTTACAACCCGAGCGTGAGCGCGACGAAGGCGTTTCGCGTCGCCGCCGGGATGAACAGCGGCGAGCCGTCGTCGCCGATGTAGCCGAACGCGGTGTACCTCCTCCCGAGCACGTTGTTGAGCCGCACGTCGAGGTCGAGGCGCTTGGCGCCGAGCGAGTGCGCCAGCGCGGACGGCAGCGGCGTGCGCAGCGAGGCGTCGAGGACGGCGTACCCCGGGTTGACGAGGGGGACGTAGCCGGGCGCCTGGCGGAACTCGGGGTTGCGCCGGTTGTCCTGCGTGTTGTCGAGGTAGAAGCGGCCGACGTAGCGGCCGGCGACGGCGAGCTGGGCGGCGCCGAGCTTGATGCGCGCGGTGAGCGAGGCGAGCAGCTCGGGGTAGCCGCCGAGGACGTTGCCGTCGTAGACGTTGGCAGTGCCGTCGTAGTTG
>JAJXUY010000394.1 GCA_021782525.1 Acidobacteriota bacterium
AAGACCAAGCACGCCGAGGCGACCGACGTCGCCAAGAACGCGAAGGACCGGAAGTTCGAGCCGGCTTGCCTGGACTGCCACGCGACCGACAAGAGCGAGGCGTTGCCGGGGGTGCAGTGCGAGGCGTGCCACGGCGCGGGCTCCGAGTACAAGACCCTGTCGGTGATGAAGGACCTGGCCAAGGCCAAGGCGGCGGGTCTGGTGATACCGACGCAGGAGACCTGCAACCGTTGCCACGACGGCAAGGACCACCACAAGCACCAGGCGTTCAACCCGAACATCCACGCCCACAAGGCGAAGTAGCTTCGCTCGCACGAGCGAGAACACGGGCGGCCCTCGGGCCGCCCGTTGCATTTTGAGCAGGAAGAGGGAAGAGGGAAGAGGGAAGACGGAAGATTTGTCTTTCCTCTACCTTCTACCTTCTACCATCTATCTCCTACCGGTAATCGTTTCCTACCAGGCCACGTCCACCTTGATCGGACCGCCGGAGTAACGGGAGACCAGCACGTGCCGGTTGCGCCGGCCGAAGAGGTAGACGTCGCGCGTGATGCGGACGTCGTCGGTGCAGTACTTCTCGATGAGATCGAGGCGCCCCTCCTTCCACCAGGCGAGCGCCTGCAGCCCGTCGGCGCTCTTCGGCGTCCCGAGGGTGGCCTGCGCCACGGAGTCGAGCTTGGGGCGAAAGCCGAGCCTGTCCTGCAGGTGGAACATGATGTCGAGCGTCGGAACGGTGTCGAACGGGACGTCGCGGTACCCCTTGAGGACCTCGTAGTCGAACCCGAGCAGGTTGAAGCCCACGACCAGCTCGGCCGAGCGCAGGTCATCGATCAACCGGCCCGCCTCCGGCTCGGTATAGCCGCGGAAGGTGTCATCCCTGAACGAGTACACGACCCCGATCGACATCCCCAGCTCGCGCATCCCACTGCGGCCGCCGACGTCGCTGAACGAGCGCTGGGTCTCCAGATCGAAGACGAGGATGTTGCGTCCGACCGGAGCCTCGCGTGACGAGTCGTCCTCGAAAAGGCTGAGCTGGCCGCTCCACTCCTCGGGTTCGCTGCGCCGCACGCGGACCTCCCTGGGGGTGGTCAGTGTACCATGCGACTTGCAATGAGTTCTCGTTCGGCAGGAGCGAGCGCGGTGCGCGGCCAGGCGGAGGCGCGCAGCCGGCACCGGGTGGCGGGCGGAGCGCGCGCGTGAGCCCCGAGGTGCGCAAGATCGTGGCCGCGTCGGTGGCGACGGGGACGGCGCTCGTCCTGACGCTGGCGAAGACCGCGATCGGCGTGGCGACCGGCTCGCTGGCGGTCATGGCCGCGGCGGTGGACTCGCTGATGGACGTCGCCTGCTCGGGCCTGAACGCGTACTTCCTCCGCATCGCCGCCGACCCGCCCGACGCCGAGCACGCCTACGGGCACGGCAAGGCCGAGGCGCTCTCCGGCGTGATCCAGGCTGTCATCATCGCGGTGGGCGGCCTCTGGCTCGTGGGGCGCGGCGCGTGGCGGTTGGCGAAGCCGGAGGTGATCAGAAGCCCGGAAGCCGGCGTCGCGGTCACCGCGGTGGCGCTGGTCGTGTCGCTCGCCCTGGTCGCCTACCTGCGGCACGAGGCGCGCGCCACCCGGTCGCTCGCGCTGCGCGCCGACGCGTTCCACTACGTGACCGACATCGCCACCAACGTCGTCGCCGGCCTCGCGCTGGTGCTCTACCGCCTCCTCGGCTGGCGCTGGCTCGACCCGGTCGCCTCGATCGTGATCGCGGTCTACATCATCGTCAGCGCGGTCCGCATCCTGCGCGACGCCGGGGAGGAGCTACTCGACCGCGGCCTGCCGCGCGAGACGGAGGACGAGGTGAAGCGGCTGCTCGAAGGCTTTGCACCCGAGGTGCGCGGCTACCGCGCCTTTCGCTCGCGACGCGCCGGCGGCACCACGTTCGTCGAGTTCCGCCTGCTCGTGGACCGCAGCGCCTCGTTCGAGCGGTCGCACGAGATCACCGAGAGCGCGATCCGCCGCATCCGCGAGCGCCACGGCCCGCACACCGAAGTCATGATCGACACCGACCCGGTGTGAGGCGGAAGACCGGGCTCAGGGCTCCGGGCACCGGGCTCCGTTGCACGGGAAGAGGGGAGAGGGAAGAGGGCAAAGGGAAGGGCAGGACACGAGCGGAGCGGGTCGTTTCGTTCCCTTGCCCTTTCCCCTTTTCCCTTTGACGCCTCGAACTCTTCACTGCAGGACGTGCTGCCCTACATCCCGTACAGGCCGTCGTCGTGGGTGGGGGCGCCGAGGCCGCCTTCGCCACCTTCTTCGCCGGCTTCGGCTTCGAGTTGGGGGCCGAGTTCCTCCTCGAGGGCGTCGGGGTCTTCGCCGGCCTCGAGGCGGCGGAACATCTCGGTCATCGTCGGGGTCATCGGCTCGCCGGAGGCCTCGGCGATGCGGCGCATCATCTGCGCCATCACGCGCGGGTTCTCCGCGTCCTTCTCGTCGAGGCCGTCCGCCATCCGCATGACCTCGCTCTCCATCCGCGAGAGCGCCGCCTCGTCGGGCTGGCCGCCCTGCGGTTTGTCGGGCTTCTCCTTCGTCTTTCCGGCGACCGCGAACGCGGAGGGGACGCGGGTCAGGTTGGTGGCGCCGCATTTGGGGCAGACCGGTTGCCGCGCCGGCGTCGGCGCCAGCGAGAGGAAGCTGAAGATCCGGTTGCAGGCAGGGCAGAGGTACTCGAAGATCGGCACGTCACACCTCGCAGCGCATCGGGCGGCATTCTAGCCGAGGGAAGGATGAAAGGCGTGGCCCGTGGCCGGTCGCCAGTGGCCGGTAAGGACGTGGATCGTGGATCCCGACGGCCATCAGAAGGTAAGAGGGTAGAGGGAAGAAGGCAGAGGATAGACGGAAGAGCGAAACGCAACCGCCCGCGCACCGGGTTCGCGACGCCGTCGTGTATCCGTCTTCCCTTTACCTTCTTCCCTTTACCTTCTACCTTTTCCCCTTTGACCTC
>JAJXUY010000395.1 GCA_021782525.1 Acidobacteriota bacterium
GTACGTTCTCCAGCTCGGGTTCCTCGACGGCATGGCGGGGCTCGTCTTCTGCATGCTGCAGGCGTTCGGCACCTACTTGAAGTGGGCGATCCTCTGGGAGTGGCGCGCCAACGCGGCGCGCGGCCACACGCCCAAGCTGCCGGAGTTCGACGAGGACGAGGCGGTGTGGGCGTGGGAAGAAGGCCAGGGCGAGCCGACGACCCGCCGGTCGTGACGGCCCGCCGGGGGCGGTCTACTCGCCCTCGGCCAGGCGCAGGCGGGCGAGGAACGCGGCCGGCGGCTCGAAACCGGTGAGGCGGGTGCCCTGGACCTCGTGGGCGCCGCGGAAGAACGCGACCGTGGGGACGCCGGCGACATCGTAGCGCCGGCGCAGACGGTCGGTCGCCGGGTCGGCCGCGGTCAGGTCCACCTTGAAGCGGGCGAACCGTGACAGCCGCGCCTCCACCGCCGGGTCGGAGAACGTCTTCGCATCGAGCTCCTTGCACGGCACGCACCAGGTCGCGTAGAAGTCGAGCACGACCGGCCGGCCGGCCGCCATCGCCCGCTCGACCGCGGCCTCGTCGTACGGTTGCCAGGAGATCTCGGCGGCGCCGTGGGGCGTCCGGGCCGGGAACATCACGATCCCGGCGACGAGCACGGCGGCGCTCGCGAGGCGCATGAAGCGGTCGATCCATGGCTGCTCGTGGCCGGGGCGCGCGACGACCAGGAGGTAGAGCCCGCCCACGACCAGCGCGCCGGCGAACAGGGCGTCGCCCGTTCCCGGCGGCAGGAGCGGGCGGGAGAAGTACGCGGCGAGGGCGACGAGGAGGACGCCGAAGAGTTGGCGCACACCGAGCATCCAGGCCCCGGAGTTGGGGAGGCGGTCGATCGCGCCGGTGAACACGCCGAGCAGGAGGTAGGGGAGGCCGAGGCCGAGCGATAGTACGAAGAAGAGCGTGAAGCCGAGCGCGACGTCCTGGCGCTGGCCGACGTAGGTGAGCAACCCGAGCACGAACGGGCCGATGCAGGGCGCCGCAACCAGGCCGACGAGCAAACCCATGAGCAACGCCCCGCCGGCGCCGGCACGGCCGCCGGAGGCGCGGGTCGCCCACGCGGGGACGCGCAACTCCCAGAGGCCGAACATCGAGGCCGCAAGCGCCAGCAGAACGACGACGACCAGGCCGACGACCCACGGCGACTGCAGCGCCGAGCCGAACAGGCGGCCGGACAGCGCGGCGGCCACGCCGAGCGCCGAATAGGTGGCGCTCATCCCGAGGACGTAGACGACGGCGAGCAGCCAGGTGCGGGTGCGGCTCCCACGGTCCTGGGCCGCGAAGAAGCCAACCGTGATCGGAATGAGCGGATAGACGCAGGGGGTCAGGTTCAGGGCGAGGCCGGCGAGGAACACGATCGCCAGCTGGAGCAGCAGACCGTGCCCGGCGAAACCCGCCGGCACCGCAGGCCTCGCCGGTTGGACGGGGGCCGTGACCGCCGTGGGTGGTGGCGGGGGAGCCAGCGCAGGCGCCGCTGGGGTTGCGGCGGCTCCGGCGGCCGCGCCCAGAGGCGATGTGGCGCCCGGTCCAGCGGCGAGGGCGACCTCGAACGGCGCGCGGTCAGGCGCCATGCAGACCTTGTCGTTGCACGCCTGCGCCTCGACCGCTCCGCGCAGCACGCCCCCGGGCGGCGGGGCCGCGGCCGTGATCGCGACCGTGATCGGCACCCGGCCCGCGAAAACCGCCAGCGGCGTGTCGCTGAACGACAGCTTGACGTCGCGGGCCGGCGGGTAGGTCGGGGCGGCCGCGGTCCAGCGGGTAGGGAGATCGAGCGTGACGGTTGTAGGGACGAGGTACGGATCGCGGGGAGCGTTGGAGTTGACGTGCCAGCCCGGCTGCACGTCGAGCTCGATGCGCAGAATCGCGGTGGCGCCCGGCACCGGTGGGCCGGCCGGCCATGTGCCTGTCGCCGTGAACACCCGCTCGGCCGCCGCCGAGGTCGCGGCGGTGATGAGAAGGACACCCGCGAGATGAGCGAAACGCCGCACGCCGCCTCCCGTACCGGCCGCAGCCGGACCGAAGATCTTATCACTTTGCTTGGCTTGTGATCGTTGTCGCGCGGCACTTGACCGTTCCCGTCGAAGAGAACATGATGACGAAGGAGAGGGGAAGTAATGGAATGGAAACGAAACTATAGTGTCATTCACATAATCGCGGCGCTGATATTCTGGATGTTCTTGGGTCCGGCCGGTGTCGCGCTCGCCGACGACTCGGCGTGCCTCGACTGCCACGGGTCGCTCCAGCAGGTCAACGACGCAGCCAGTTCGATGGACCTCAAGCTCAACGCGAAGCGGATGGCGGATCTCGTGGTGACGCCGGCTTCGCCCGACACCCCACACGTGGGCATTGCGTGCACCGATTGCCACCCGAAGGCGACTGAGGTGCCGCACCCGGCCGGGATGCTGCAAGCCAACCCCTGCGCCACCTGCCACGACGACGAGCTCAAACAGGTCAACGCCAGCGCCCACCGCGACCCGTCAGGCGACTCCCACTTGCGGGCCGAGTGCTGGGCCTGCCACGGCGCGCATAACGTCCGCTCGCTCAGGGACCCGAAGTCGACGATGGCTCCGGTCAACGTCGCCTCCCGTTGCCTCGCCTGCCACAACAAGCGCGCGTACCTGGTCGGCGTGCACGGCCAGGGCGTCCAGCTGGCCGGGCTCGACGTCTCCGCGACGTGCGTCTCCTGCCACGGCGGCCACAATATCCTGGCGCCCTCCGAGACCGGCTCGCGGGTCGCCCGGCGCAACATCTCGTTTACCTGCGGCAAGTGCCACGGGCGGGTCGCCGAAACCTACCGCAAGAGCGTGCACGGCGCCGCGCTGATGGCGAACGACAACCCCGACGTCCCGACCTGCTCGGACTGCCACGAAGCGCACGGAACGCCCGACCCGAACACCAACCAGTTCCGGCTCTCCTCGCCGGAGCTGTGCGGGCGCTGC
>JAJXUY010000396.1 GCA_021782525.1 Acidobacteriota bacterium
CCCGAGGTGTGGAGCACGACCCTGGTCGCGACGTGCAGGCGGGGAGCGAGCTCCGCGGCACAGCCCGGGATCGCGGAGTCAGGCACGGCGATGAGGACCCCTTCGGCGGGCGGCAGCGCCGCGCCGACCGCGAACGTCGGCACGCCGGGCAGCAGGCGACGGACGCGCGCGCGGCCGCGCGCCGAGCGCACTTCGACACCGGCCAGCGCCAACCCGGCCGTCCGGATCGCGCGCGCGAGCTGCACTCCGCAGCGCCCCGCACCCACGAGAAACCATTGAGAGAGCATGTGATCATGATAGAGTATGAACGCTCGGGGGTGGTTTACCCGGAGCGGAAACAGACCTATGAAGGACACCGTTTCTGAGCGCGAGCGGGACATTCTGTGCGAGTTGGTCGAGCTCTACCTCGCCGACGGCGAACCGGTCGCCTCGGCGACGCTGGCGCGCGCCTCGCGCACCGGGCTGTCCTCGGCCTCGCTGCGCAACGTGATGGCCGATCTCGAGCGGCACGGGTTCCTGCTCCAGCCCCACACCTCGGCGGGCCGGATCCCCTCGGACCTCGGGTTCCGTCTCTACATCGACCGGTTGTTGCAGCGGGTCGCGCTACCCCACCGCGACGAGCGGCGGTTGCGCGCGATGCTCTCGCCGGGAGGTCCGCTCGACGAGGTGCTCGCGCAGGCCAGCCGTGTCCTCGCCGACATCACCGCCGAGGTAGGTATGGCGGTGGCGCCGGCGACTCAGCAGGCCACCGTGCAGGCGATCCACTTCCTCCGCGTCGCCGCCGAGAGGGTCCTGGCGGTGGTGGTGACCGCCGGGGGGCTCGTGGACTCGCGTCTGCTCGCGGTCGAGCGTGACTTCGCTCCGGCCGAGCTCGAGCGGATCTCGAACTACTGCACCGGCTCGTTCACGGGCCTGACGCTGCAGGAGATCCGCAGCCGGCTGTTCGCCCTCATGCTCGAGGAGCGCGCCGAGGCGGACGAGTTGCTCGCCGGCGTGGTTGCACTCGGCCGGCGCGCGGTGGCGGTCGAGCCGGTGACCAGCGGCGAGGTGTTCGTGGAGGGGGCGAGCCGCTTGCTGGAGCGCGCCGCGCCCGGTCAGCTCGACGCCGTGCGCCGGCTGCTGGCGGCGCTGGCGGACAAGGCCGCGCTGCTCGCCCTGCTCAACGACTTCGTCGAGGCGTCCGGTCCCCTGGTGCTGTTCGGATCGGAGTTCACTCTCATGGGCGGGAGCGACCTCGGATTGATCGTCTCGTCGTTCCAGCGCCGCAGCGGGGAGCAGGGGCTGATCGGCGTGGTCGGCCTCAAGCGCATGGACTACCACCGTATTATTCCTATCGTGAACTATATCGGTCAGTATCTCACGGGGGCCGGCAGCGAGCCGGGAGGGGCCGGATGAGCGACGAGGAGCGGCGCCAGCCGCCGGAAGAAGCTTTGGAGACGGGGGTCGAGGTCGCGGAAGGTGCCGCCGAGGCGGGGCCAGAGACCGCGTCCGACAGGGACGCGTTGCAGGAGGAGCTCGGCAACCTGCAGCAGGAGATCTCGCGGTTTCGCGAGCTGTACCTGCGCAAGCTGGCGGACTTCGACAACTACCGCAAGCGCCAGGAGCGGGAGATGGCGGAGTTCCGGCGTCTCGCCAACGCCGAGCTGCTGCGCGAATGTCTGCCGGTGCTCGACAACCTGGAGCGCGCGCTGGCGGCTCCCGGCGGCAGCAACGGCGGCTTGCGCGAGGGCGTCGAGTTGGTGGTCCGGCAGTTCAGGGACGTGCTCGGGCGCCACGGGTTGACGGAGGTCGATCCGATCGATCAGCCGTTCGATCCGGCGCGGCACGAGGCGATATCCCGCAACGAGGACGCGCGAGTCACGGAGCCGACGGTGGTCCAGGTGCTGCAGAAGGGGTACCTCCTCGGCGAGCGTCTGCTCCGTCCCGCGCTGGTGATCGTCGCCGTGCCGGCGGGTTCGGCGTCGCCGGGCGTCGCCGGCGAGAGCTTCGAGGGGACCAATGGCTAAGATCATCGGCATCGACCTCGGTACGACGAACTCGTGCGTCGCGGTGGTCGAGGGAGCTCGCCCGGTCGTCGTACCGAACCGCGAGGGCGCGCGGACGACCCCGTCGGTCGTCGGGCGCGCGGCGGACGGCGAGTTGCTGGTCGGCCAGATCGCACGGCGGCAGGCGCTGACCAACCCGCGCAACACGGTCTACGCGGTGAAGCGCTTGATCGGACGCAAGTTCAACACGCCCGAGGTGCAACGCGCGCGCACCATCGTCCCGTACGGGATCGTCGAGGCGCCCAACGGCGACGCCTACGTCCAGATCGGCGACAAGATGCACTCCCCGCAGGAGATCTCCTCGTTCATCCTGCGCGAGATCAAGGAGTTCTGCGAGACCTCGCTGGGCGAGGAGGTGACACAGGCGATCATCACCGTGCCGGCGTACTTCGATGACTCGCAGCGGCAGGCGACGAAGGACGCGGGAACGCTGGCCGGGCTCGAAGTGCTGCGCATCATCAACGAGCCCACCGCCTCGTCGCTCGCCTACGGGTTCGGGCGGGGAGGCAGCGAGACGATCGCGGTGTTCGACCTCGGCGGCGGGACGTTCGATATCTCCATCCTGGAGATCGGGGAGGGGCTGTACGAGGTGAAGTCCACCGCCGGAGACACGTTCCTCGGCGGCGAGGACTTCGACGCCCGCATCATCGAGTTCCTCCTCGACCGCTTCCTCAAGGAGACGAAGGTCGACCTGCGCGGCGATTGCATGGCGATGCAGCGCCTCAAGGAAGCGGCCGAGGCGGCGAAGTGCGAACTGTCCACCGCTCAGATCGCGAACATCTCGCTGCCGTTCATCGCCACCGACGGGACGCAGGCGCTCCACCTCAACCACGCGCTCACGCGCGAGCAGCTCGAGGAGCTGGTCGGCGACCTCGTGCGCTCGACGCTGGACCCGTGCCGCAACGCCCTCGAGGCCGCCG
>JAJXUY010000397.1 GCA_021782525.1 Acidobacteriota bacterium
AAGGCCGAAAGGAGAGTCCATGCCGCTGTACGAACTCGGTGTCATCCTCGACGCATCCCTGGACGACGAGCAGCGCACGGCGTTCCTCGGCGAGCTCAAGGAGTTGCTCGCCAAGGAGGGCGCCACCATCGTCAAGGAAGACGTGTGGGGCAAGCGCATCCTCGCCTACCTGATCAAGCACAAGCGCGAAGGCTTCTACGTCTTCTGGCAGTACGAGGCGCCCGGCTCGGTGGTCAAGCCGCTCGAGTACCGTCTGCGCCTCTCGGACCAGGTGTTGCGCTACCTCAACCTCAACCTGGACCGCGAGATGCAACGCGCGCGCAAGATGGCAAAGGTGCGGGCGGAGCAGAAGGCCGCCAAGCGCGCCGCGAAGGAGCGCGCGGCCGCGGCCGCGGCCGCCGCGGCGCCGGCCCCGATCTCCGGCGAGGAGGCGTGAGATGTCGAAGAAAAAGTACTTCGTCAAGCGCAAGAAGACCTGCAAGTTCACCGCCGAGGGGATCGAGTACATCGACTACAAGGACATCGATCTCATCCGGCAGTACGTTCCCGTCTCGGGAAAGATTCTGCCGCGGCGCGTGTCGGGCACCAACCCGATCTACCAGCGCAAGCTGACCCGGGCGATCAAGCGCGCCCGCCTGATGGCGCTGCTGCCGTTCTTGGGAGACTGAGAGAGCGGCGGTGATGGCTTCGGCCTCGCCCCCTTCCAAGCCGCCATCCCTCCGCTACTTCGGCCCGGGGATGGCGGGCTTGTTTTCGCTGCTCGTGTTCGCGAGCCTGCCGCTGCTTCCGCTCGTGGGCGCGTTCCTGGCGCTGCTGGCGGCGTTGCCTCTCGTGCACGTCGTGGCGACCGGGCGGCCGTCGTTCCTCGCGTGGGGGTGGGTGGCGGTCGCGCTCGTCGGGGCGGCGCTGCTCTGGCGCCAGCCGTGGATGGTCATCGCGGCGGCGGGATACCTGCTGGTCGCCGTGTGGCCGGCCGTCGCGGTCGAGACCTGGCTGCGGCGGCCGTGGAGCACCGGGCGCTGGGCCGCGATCGTCGCGCTCGTGGCACTCGCGGTCGCCGCCGCGGTGATGACCGCTGTCTTCTACCCGGCCGCCCCCGCCGAGGCGTTGGTGCGTGCGTTGTCCGGCACCGGCGGCGGGACGGCCGGCGTGATGAAACTGCTCGGCGAGGGGAGTGGCGGGGAAGCCATGGTGGCGCAGGCGATCCACCTCGCGGCGTACCTGGCGCCCTCGTTCGCGGCGCTGTACGTGCTGACCGCCGCGCTCTGGTTGCGGCCACGGCTGCCGTTGCTCGGCCTGGCGCGGGGGGCGGAGCCGTTCGGGCTGTACGCCTCGGAGGAGTGGTTGCCGCTCGGTTTCGCCGCCGGCGGCCTCGGTTGGGTGTTCGCACCCGAACCGGTCAAGTGGTTGGCAGCGAATCTGTTGGTAACCGTGCTCGGGTTGTATTTCGTGCACGGCCTGGCTATCATCTTGTTCTATCTCGGGCGCCGGTTCGGGGAGAACCGGTGGGTGCGGCTGGGCGTCATGGTGTTCGCCTTGCAGGTGCCGGTGGCGCTGGTCTTCTCGGCGCTCGGCTTGGCCGACACCTTCTTCCGCCTGCGCCGGGGTGGAGCGGACGACGGAGGACATGAAGCATGAAGGTGATTCTCAACGACCACGTGGAGCAGCTCGGCGAGCGCGGCACGACCCTCGAGGTGAAGCCGGGCTTCGCGCGCAACTACCTGATCCCCAAAGGGCTTGCCTATGCGGCTACGGCTGCGAACCTGGCGCGGTTCAAGGAGCAGACGAAGAGCTGGGAGCAGGCGCAGGCCAAGGAAAAGGGCGAGGCCGAACAGATCGCCGGCCAGCTCGCCGGCGTCGAGCTGACGTTCGTCCGCCGTGCCGGTGAGGGGGACGCCCTGTACGGCTCGGTGACCTCGTCCGACGTCGCCGACGCGCTCGCCGAGCGCGGTCTCGCCGTCGACCGGCGCCGGATCGCCCTCGAGCACGTCAAGCGGCTCGGCACCTTCACCGCCGAGGTCAAGCTGCACCGCGACGTGCGCGTGCCGATCACGGTGCACGTCAAGCCCGAGGCGGAGAAGCAGGAGCCGGGCGGCCAGGCGTAGGACGCCGTGAGCGACCGCACCCCCTCTGCGGGCGTGACGCCGACCCCGGAGCGGCCCGCGGCCGGAGCAGGATGGCTGGCGCGGTTGTTCTGGTGGGCGGCGGGCCCGACGCTGCGTCACGACATCGAGCGCATCAAGGCGTCGATCGCGGCGGGGGCGGAGCGTGAAGCGGCGGCGGCGGAGCGTGAAGCGGCGGCGCGCGCCGAGCTGGAACGCGCCGTCGAGACCCGTTTCGCCGAGTTCGGCGCGGCCGTCGCGGAGCTCCGCCAGGCGTACCTCACCACCCGCGGGGAATTCGAGGAGGTGCGCGACCGGCGGCTGCAGCAGCTCGCCGGCGGCGTGGATGCGACGAGCGCGGCGGTCGGCGCGGTGCAGCACGAGGTCGAGGAGTTGCGCGACGTCCGCCTGCCGCGGACCGAGTCCGACCTCGCCGGCATGCAGCGCGCGATCGACGCGGCGCCGGCGACCATCGCCGGCGTCCAGGCGCTCGCGGAGGAGTTGCGTGACCGCCGCCTGCCGGCGCTCGCCGCGCGGACGGACGCCCTCGTCGAACGGCTGCACGAGGAGCTCGCCCAGGCGGTGGGGCTCGCCGAGCGCGTGGCCCGCGGCGAACCGCTGCACATCACGATCGACCCCGCGGTCGAGGCGCGCGTTCCGGCGGCGGTTGTTGCGGCGTCGCGGTCGTTCGCGGACGCGTTCCGCGGCGAGCGCCGGGAGATCATCGGCCGCGCCGCCGACCACGTCGCGCTGCTGCGAGCCGCGTCCCCCGTGCTCGACGTCGGCTGCGGTCGCGGCGAGCTGCTCGAGGCGCTGCGCGAGGCGGGCGTCGCGGCGCGCGGCGTCGACGCCGACCCGGCG
>JAJXUY010000398.1 GCA_021782525.1 Acidobacteriota bacterium
CCAGGAACGCGTGCATCACGGCGTACCAGCGCAGCTTTTCCCAGCCGCGCGCGGCGACGAGGCCGCGGTAGCAGCCGAGCAGCGCCCCCGCCACCGACAACATCAGGAGGGCGTCGGTTGCGATCCAGATCTCGACCCGGTAGGCGAGGTAGAGCGTCCCCATCGCAATGCCCGCCGCGAGCGCCGCGGCGCGGCCCGCCGCGGCGGCCGCCAGCGCGCCGACCAGGAGCGCCGCCGCGAGCGCATACAGCCCGTTCGGCAGCCGCAGCGCCACCGCCCCGGTGCCGAGCAGCCGTGCCGAAGCGGCCGCGATCCAGTAGTACAGCGGCGGCTTCTCGCAGAACGCGGCCGCGCCCAGGTGGGGCACGACGAGGTCGGCGCCGGGCCGCACCATCCGCGCCGCGATCGCCGCCTCGCGCGGCTCGTCCGGCTTCCACAGCCCGCGGCCGGCGATGCCGAAGGCGAGGTGGGCCGCGAGCGCCAGCACGACGACGAGCGGCCAGCGCCGGAGCACGTCGGAGGCGGTGATCACGGCCGCGAGTATCCCACGACCCGGCCGCCTGCCTCGCGGCGGCCGCCAGCGGGCGGCCGCTCCCGGGGCCGGACGTGGGCGCCGGGCCCATGCGCGGGGGCACGTGCGCGGGGGGGTTGCCCAGGGGGTAGAATATTGAGAGACGGATTCTTTGACAACGAAATGTGTTGAGTCGCATCCTCATGGACCGCTCAGCAACGCGCCGCCGGCGCACGGAGAAGGGATCCGATCATGAGCCGCCACCTACTGGTCATCTCGCTTCTGTTGGCCGCCGCCGCGGGCACCGCCGCGTGCCGCAAGGCGCCGGTCGCGCCCCCGGGCGCGATGGTCGGGCACTGGGAAGGCCACGCCGAGGTCGCAGTCAACTGGTGCAAGGCGCAGCAACTGCCGGTGACGCTCACGATCGCCGAGGACGGCGCGGTCACCGGCAAGGTCGGCGACGCCACGCTCAAGGACGGGCACATCTACCCGAACCCTGGGCAGGCCCGCGCCGGCGTCACGCTCAAGACCAACTACGTCGTCGAGGCCGGGCTCGAGGGTCCGCTGGTCGCCGCCGAGGGGATCGCGCGCGACGAGATCTGCATCCCGGTCGAGGTCGACAGCGACGGCAAGCTCGCGGGGGCGTTCCTGACCTCGGGGAAGGAGTACGGCGGCAAGGACACCCGCGTGTTCTCCGCCGGTCTGCGCCCGCTGACGAAGGTGCCCTCGCCCTGACGCCGCCGCCGCGGCCGCGGCCAGCCTGGGGGCTCGCGCCCGGGCCGCGCGTTCGTGACATCCCCGCCTCGGTTGACACGGCGGCGCCCGGCAGGGCAGAGTGACGCGGCGGCGCGCCCGCCGCGATCAGCGCCCGGAGGGAACGATGGGTCTCGACATGGACTTCTCCAAGCTGCAGCCCCAGGACATCCTCGACCTCGCCGTCTTCGCCGAGGAGGAGGCCTACGAGCAGTACGAGTTCCTCGCCGGCGCGATGGAGCGGCACGGCAGGCGCGACGTCGCCGACTTCTTCCACAAGATGGCGTCGCGCGAGGAGCTGCATCGGCAGCAGATCAGCGAACGCCGCACCGCCCTCTACCCCGGCGCCGTGGCGAACCTCGCCAACCGCACGCTGTGGGGGATCGAGGCGCCGTACAAGGTGGCACCGGCCGAGACGATGACCGCCGCACAGGCGTTCGAGATCGCGATGGCCGCCGAGAAGAAGGCCGAGGCGTACTACGCCGCGGCGATGGAGCAGGCGATCCCCGACGAGGTCACGCAGCTCTTCGAAGCGCTGCGGCAGGCCGAGGTCGAGCACCAGCGCATGCTCGAGCTCGAGCGCGGCAAGGCCACCGCGTAGCACCCCACCGGCGTCCCGCGCGCCGACGCCGCCGCGCGGCCGGCGGGATCAGCGCGCCAGCTCGAGCAGTCGTTTGGCGGCGCCGTCGGCCGAGCCGACCGCGGTGTTGAGGACGACGACCTTGGTGGCGGCGAACAGCCGTTCGTGCTGGGCGCGCAGCAGGTCGGAACGCGAGCCGTCCACACCGACCAGGTGCGGGTTGACGAACGGGAAAGTCTTGCCGGTCCCGCCCGGCAGCTGGCCCGCCGCCAGCATGCGGGCGCCGTCGCGGGCGTCGAGCTGCTGCACCATCGGCAGCACCGGGTCCTTGGCCAGCAGCACCGCCAGGCGCGGGGTCGTGCGCCGCGCGTGCCGCTCGGCGCCCCCCAGCCAGTACGGGTCGAGCATGACGCGCCCGTTCTTGGAGGCCTCGACGCACACCGCCGCGCCGCGGTCGAGCGGGCACTCGTCGCCGGGGTGGTCCACGGTGCAGCCGTCGCGCGAGACGACCATGTTCTCGAGCTTGGAGCGCTCGAGCAGCTTCTCGAGCTCGCGCAGCTTGCCGACCCACTTCGCCTTGAGGTAGAGCTTGCGCTCGACGAGGTCGGCGACCGGCTCGGCCGCGCCGAGGCGGACCAGGACCGCGTCGCTCGACACCAGGCGGACGCCGTCCTCGCGCAGCGCCGCGGCGAGCAGCCCGGTACGCCCCGAGCCGGGGCCGCCCCAGACCAGCACACCGTGGCCGCCCACGTCGAGGGCGGCGCAGTGCGCGAGCAGCGCCCCCGAGGTGCGCGCCGCCGCCTCCGCGGCGAGCTGCAGCGCGAGCGTGCGCACCTGGCCGTAGAACGCGGTGTTGAAGGCGAAGCCGGTGGCGGTGTCGAGGCTGACGAGGCCGCCCGCCTCGCGCCCGGGGATGTCCTTGACCGCGTAGATCACCGCGTGCGGCTCGAGGTCGCCCTCGAGCGCGGCGGGGTAGAAGTTCTCCTGGTAGAAGTCGGCGAGGTGCGGCGAGTTGGTGCGCAGCTGCACGACGATACCGGCGATCGCCGCGTTCCACTCGAAGTAGGCGTCGGGGGCGAGGTGCGCGGACGCCTCGTCGAGCAGCGCGTTGCGCGC
>JAJXUY010000399.1 GCA_021782525.1 Acidobacteriota bacterium
AGGCGGTTGCCGAGGCCGAAGAGGAAGTCCTGCACCCCCGCGGCCTCGCCGACGTACCAGCGCCCGTCGGCCGCGCGCAGGTGGCGCGGAAGCGAGAAGTTCATGAACTGGCCGTGCTCGCGCTCGTCGCGCACGGCGAACTCGCCGAGCACCGCGCGGAAGCGGTGCCACGCCAGCTCGCGCGCCCGCGGCAGCCCGGCAAGCAGCCGCACCTGTGCCACGCCGAACGTCCCGTGCCCGCCGAGGCAGAACAGGTACGTGTAGCCGGTCGGGGTGAGCGCCGGGTCGAAGAGGACCGCCACGGTGTCGGCGAGGTCGGAGCGGAACACCAGCTCGCGCGCCACGCCGTCGGCCTGCCGCGGTCCGGTCGCCACGACCTCGGCGCCGGCCGGCGCCGCCGCCCCTTCGCGCAGCGTTACGCCGGCGGCCAGCGCCAGGCCGCGCAGCCACGAGTCCAGGCTCCCGTTGGGGCCGCGGCGGACGAAGTAGGCGTACGGCGCCGCGCTCGCCACCTCGTGAACGCCGCCGAACGCATCGAGGAACAGCGCCCGCCGCGCTGCGATCGCGGGAAACGTGGGCTCCAGGCCGAGGCCGCGCAGCTCGTCGAGCGCGTCGGTGGCGACGGTGCCGTTCTCGAGCACCTGCCAGCCGCCGCCGAACCGCCCGCCGCCGCCACGGTGCCGGTCGAAGACCTCGACCTCGAACCCGTCGCGGGCGAGCAGCACGGCGGTGGCGAGGCCCGAAAGCCCGCCCCCCGCGATCCGGATCCGGCGCGACACGGCGCGATTGTAGCCCGCCGGCGGGCCCCTCGCGGAAGCCGCACCGCCGCGGCACGGTTGTACTCTGGTAGTGCGACGCTGGAGGTGGCGATGAGCGACACGGTCGGCTGGAAGGCGCTGCTCGCCGGCTTCGGGGAACCCGGGCCGGAGCCGTTTCCCCTCCCCGCCTACTCGGAGTTCATGCCGCCGCCGCGGCTCGGGCGCAAGCCGTACGGCGAGCCCGATCCGGATCTCTTCGCCGAGGAGGACCCGTGGGGGTGGCGGGTCTCCGAGGCCGAGCAGGCGTGGGAGCTGGCACCGGGTCTCGAGCAGATCGCGCGCGAGCTGTACGCCTCGCTCCTCCCCCTCGGGCAGGGGCGTGAGGAGCACTTGATCCGCGGCCACGGCGGCCGCAACCTCGCCGACAACCCATACTGGCCGCCGGAGCTCGCCGCCGCGGCCGGCCGCCTCGGCCACGAGCGCTTCGTGGCGCTGGCGCCGCTCGCGCTGTCGCGCACGCAGGACGACAAGGGGCGCGTGCGCTGGACGCTGCTCGGCTCCAGCGAACTCGGCCCCGAGCGCGCGTTCTGGCGCAGCTTCGCCCCGTCGTCGAGCGCCGGCGCGGCCGGCGCGATCGCGTGCCTCGCCGGTTTGCTGCGCGAGGCGTTCGGCGAGCGAGCGCACGACGCCGCCGACCTCGCGGCGCTCGGCCTCCGCATCCTCCCCTCGGGGCCCCACCACCCGCAGCCGACGTGGGCCGAGGCGCTGCCGGCGTGGGCCGCTCCGCTCAGCCTCGGCGACGCCGGCCCGTTCGCGGGTGTGCGCTACCTCCTGACGTTCCGGCCGTTCGCGGCGCTCCCCGAGGCCGCGCGCCGCCGCTACCTTGCGGGCGACCTCCACCTGCTGCCGTTCCCCGGCAGCCTGCTGTTCTGGGGGATGCCGACGTTCCTCCGCCTCGCCGCGGAGCTGCCGGCGGCGATGCAGCTGCCGCTGCTGCGCCTGACGCGCCGCCACCGCGGGGCCGGGATCCGCATCCCGCAGTCCGGCTGGCTGCACGAGCCGGGACCGGACAAGCTGGTCCGCGAGCTGCACGACGCCTACATGCGCGAGACGTTCACCCGCACGCACCGCTGGGACCGCGTCCTGCGGCACGAGAACGAGCTCGACATCCTGACCCATGCCGACAAGGTCGCGCGCGTCCTCTTCGCCAACGACCTCGACGCGATGGGCCTGTACGACAAGCCGATGGCGCGCAACGCGCAGCTCTGGAGCGACGAGTTCCGCCTCGTCCTCGACGGGCCGAACGCGACCCCCGAGGCGATCGCCGCCGCGCGCGACCGCGTCCTCGCCGGCGGCACGTTCGGCTATCGCTTCCTCTACCCCGCGATGCGGGTCGGCGCGCACGAGGTCGTCTGGCACCGGCCGCTCGTCGCGTTCGTGCCGCCGGGCGCCGCGGCGCCAACCGTGCTCGAGGGCGGGCCGCTCGGCTTCCTCGCGGCATCCCCGACCGGCGGCGCGGCCGGCGAGGTCGTCGAGCTCTTCCCCCGGCTGCTGCGCCGGCCGCTCGAGCTCGCCGCGGTCACGGCCATCCGCCACGGCGATGCGCACACCGGGGTCCACGACGCCGCCAACGTGCTCGCGCTCGCCACCGCGTGGCGCGGCCTGGGGGAGCGTCCGCTGCCGCGCTCGTTCGCGCGGCGGCTGCTCAAGCTGGCGAAGGACGAGACGCTCGAGGCGTGGCTCGAGGCGCTCCCCGGCCGCACCGACGATCCGGAGACCAGCCGCCGGGTACGTCCGGAGATCGAGGCGCTGCTCGAGGGCCCCGCCACCGGCGGCGGCGGTGTCGGCCCCCTGACCCTCGCCGCCACCGCGACGCGCGCGTTCGAGGAGGCGTACTGGCGCGATATCGCCACGCTCGCTCACGGCGAATACCTCACCAAGGACAACGCCGACTGCGTCCGCGACCCCGTCACGCAAGCGCACCTCCCGCACCACCGGCGCGACCTCGAGCCGCTCGGCGACTACCTCCTCGAACGCCACCGGCAGGCGATCGCCGCCGCCGGCATGACCGGCAAGGCGTGGTGCGGCGAGCTGCCGTTCGCCTGGCGCACCGACTTCCCGTTCGACGAGTTCGGGGGCTGGCTCGCGAACCACGAGGGCAAGGCGCACGAGCGCGACATCGTCGTCGTCATCCCCGGGAG
>JAJXUY010000400.1 GCA_021782525.1 Acidobacteriota bacterium
TGGATCGACAAGGTCACCAACCTGCGCGAGCAGATGCGCGAGTACGAGGAGATGGTGAGCCGCCTGCGGCACGAGAAGGACACCGAACAGGACCAGATCCTCGCCGAGCTGCAGTACATCAAGAAGCGGATCAACGCTTCTTCGTCGATCCTCACCGACAAGGCGAAGACCGCGTTCTTCTTCGTCATCACGCCCGAGGACATGATCATCCGCGACACGCAGAAGGCGGCCGGGCTGTTCGCCCAGTTCGACGTCCCAATCGGCGGCTACGTCGTCAACCGCGTGATCCCGGCGGCGCTGGCGCAACAGAACATCCCCGACTACCTGCGCAACCGGATCCAGATGCAGGACAAGTACCTCGGGGAGATTCGCACGACGTTCGGCAACCAGGTACTGGCCTCGGTTCCCGAACTGGAACGCGACGTCACCGGCCTGGCGATGATCGAGAAGCTCGCCGGCATCATGTACGGCAACGGCTGAGCGTGGCGGACGGCGGGAGGATCGTGATGGCACAGATCGACAAGTCGATGCGCGACTACCTGCGGGAGAACCCGGGGCTGAAGTTCATCTTCTTCGGCGGCAAGGGCGGCGTCGGCAAGACCGTGTTCGCCGCCGCCACCGCGATGTGGCACGCCAAGGAGGGGCGCCGCACGATGCTCGCCTCCACCAACCCGGTGCACTCCCTGTCGAGCCTGCTCGGCCAGAACGTGCTCGGGGCGCACACGCCGGTCGACGGCGTGCCCAACCTCTGGGCGTACGAGATCGACACCAAGGACACGATCGAGCGCAGCAAGCTCGAGATCCGCGAGAAGATCCAGTGGTTCCTCAAGTTCGCCGACATCTCCACGAAGGCCGACGACTTCGTCGAGTCGGCCACGATGAACCCGGCGTTCGAGGAGTCGGCGATGTTCGAGAACATGATCGACCTCATGTTCAAGAACGAGTACGACGTCTACGTGTTCGACACCGCGCCGACCGCGAACGCCCGCCGCCTGCTCGGGATGTCGAAGGTTTACTCGCTCTGGGTCAACAAGATGCTCAAGAGCCGCGAAGAGGCGAAGACGTTGCGGGAGATGCTCTCGTTCACCAAGAAGAAGGAGCAGGACCCGCTGATGGACTACCTCCTCACGTTCCGGGACAGGATGGAGCACGGGCGCGTGCTGCTCACCGACCCGGGCAAGACCTCGTTCTTCTTCGTCACCCTGCCGGAAGCGCTCCCGATCGCGGTGATCACGCGGTTCATCCAGTGGTTCTACGACTTCGGCATCCCGGTGGGCGGCGTCCTCGTCAACATGCTCATCGACCGCGCGGCGGTCGGCGACGACGCGGCCGCGTTCGTGAAGAACCGCGTGGCGATGCAGCAGGAGCACATGGGCACGATCTGGCAGAAGTTCGACGGCAACGTGCGCGCGATCGTGCCGCTGTTCGACAGCGAGATCCGCGGCCTGCCGATGCTCGAGCGCCTGCGCGACGCCATGTTCGTCTGAGCGCGGCCGCGCCGCACCGCCGCTGAACGCCCCCTGCCGCGGGCGCGGGGCGGCGGGCCGGGAAGCGCTCGGGGCGGCCCTGCGAGCCGCGGCGCCCGAACCGCGGTATCCTTGAGCCGTTACTCACCGGAGGGCCGCGCGATGTTCAGGGTCATCACCGACGCCAGGCAGTTCCACGAGTACGTGCTGCTGCGCGACGGCCAGGGCGTCGTGCTCCGGATGGCGACCCCGGCCGACCTGCCGGCGATCCAGGAGATGTTGTCCAAGGTCTCAGGGCAGAGCCTGCGCATGCGGTTCATGGCCTCGATGAAGCAGGTGCCGACCAAGTTCATTGAAGGCCTGTGCAGCGAGGACCCGCGCGACCGCGCCTGCGTCCTCGCGGTGATGGGCGAGGGGGAGGACTCGAAGGTCGTCGGCTTCGGCAACTACGTCAGCCTCGGCGCCCACAACACCGCCGACGTCGCGTTCATCGTCGCCGACGAGTTCCAGGGGCGGGGGATCAGCACGCTGCTGCTCGAGCGCCTGGCCGGGATCGCGGCCGGGGTCGGCTTCGTCGGCTTCGAGGCCGACGTGCTCTTCGACAACCAGCAGATGACCAACGTGTTCCGCAAGTCGGGGTTCGAGGCGAAGCAGGTGCTCGACGGCGGCAGCTACCACGTCGAGTTCCCGGTCGCGGGCGCCGCCGCCCTGCTCGAACGCGCCGAGCTGCGCGAACACATCGCCACCGCCAACTCGATGGCGTTGCTGCTGCGCCCGAAGGTCGTCGCCGTCGTCGGCGCCTCGCGCGACCGCGGCAGCATCGGCAGTCGGATCTTCCAGCACATCCTGGCGAACAACTTCACCGGCACCGTGTACCCGGTCAACAACCAGGCGCTCTCCGTCCACGGGGTGCGCGCCTACCCGAGCGTCGGCGAGCTGCCCGAACCGCCGGACCTGGTGGTCGTCGCGGTCCCGGCCGAGAGCGTCGTCGCGGTCGCCGAGGACGCGGCTCGCGCCGGAACGAAGGGGCTGATCGTCATCACCTCCGGCTTCGCCGAGACCGGCGCGGCCGGGGCCGAGCTGCAGCGCCGCCTGGTGGACATCGTGCGCGCCAACGGCGCCCGCCTGGTGGGGCCGAACTGTCTCGGTCTCGTCAACACCGACCCGGTGATCAGCCTCAACGCCAGCCTCGCCTCGGTGATGCCGCCGCTGGGGCGCATCGGCTTCTACTCCCACTCCGCCGCGCTCGGTATCGTCATCCTGCAGTACGCGGGCGAGCGCGGGCTCGGCTTCTCCACCTTCGTGTCCGCCGGCAACCGGGCCGACGTCTCCGGCACCGACGTGCTCGAGTTCTGGGAGGAGGACCCGGCCACCGACATCGCGATCCTCTACCTCGAAGCGTTCGGCAACCCGCGGCGCTTCGCCCGCGTCGCGCGGCGGATCTCGCGCCGCAAGCCGGTGCTCTGCGTCAAGGGGGCGCGC
>JAJXUY010000401.1 GCA_021782525.1 Acidobacteriota bacterium
CCGCCACGGCAACATCGTCGCGGACAAGGAGACCATGGCGACGTCGATCCCCGGCGTGTTCGCGGGCGGGGACATCGTCACCGGCGCCGCCACCGTGATCCTGGCGATGGGCGCGGGCAAGCAGGCCGCGCTCGGCATCCACGCGTGGCTCGACCGCCTGGCCAAGGGCGAGGTCGCGAAGCCGGTCCTGGCCGCCGCCACGAGCTGACGCCGGGTCCTCGCCGGTCGTCGCGGCACGGGGCGGTGTCGACGGGCCGGGCGGCGCTTGCTCAAACTCCGTGCAGACAGTAACATCGCAGGGCAAGGTGTGAACTCGGCCACGGGGGGGTGGATGATGCCGCTGGAAGACCACAAGATCGCGTGCTTCATCGACTTCGAGAACCTGGCCCTGGGCGTGCGCGACACCAGTTACAAGACGTTCGACGTCGGCCTGGTGCTCGCGCGCCTGCTCGAGAAGGGGAAGATAGTGGCCCGCCGCGCCTACGCCGACTGGGAGAGGTACGGCGCGTACAAGCGCCCGTTCCACGAGGCCGGCATCGAGCTGATCGACGTGCCGCTGCGCGGTTACTCGGGGAAGAACTCCGCCGACATCCGCATGGTGGTGGACGCTCTCGACATGTGCTACGCCAAGGGACACGTCACCACGTTTGCGCTGTGTTCCGGCGACTCCGACTTCTCGCCGCTGGTCGGCAAGCTGCGGGAGAACGACAAGTACGTCATCGGCCTCGGCGTCAAGAACTCGACCTCCGAGCTGCTGGTCTCGAGCTGCGACGAGTTCGTCTTCTACGAGGACCTCATCCGCTCGGTGCAGGAGGCGCCGCCGCTCGTCGGGCTGCCGAAGAAGCAGAAGGAGTGCTTCGCGCTGCTCGCCGACTCGATGAAGGCGCTGATGCGCGAGGGCAAGGAAGTGCTCTGGGGCTCGATGATCAAGCAGACGATGCAGCGCAAGCGCCCGGAGTTCAACGAGGAGTACTTCGGGTACTCGACGTTCTCCGCCCTGCTCGAGGACGCGGAGAAGCATCACGTCGTCAAGTTGCGCCGCGACCAGCGCTCCGGCACCTACGTGGTCACCGGCTTCGACGCCGGCAGCGGTGAGGCGCCGTCCGCGCCCGCGTACGCCGAGCCCGCGGCCGAGGCCAAGCCGGCCGAGAAGGCGCGCCGGCCGCGCCGCCGCTCACGCAAGATCGCCAAGCCCGCGGCCGAGGCCGGCCCCGGCGGCGAGACCCCGTGAGCGGGCGCGCCTGAGCCCTTGGCGACGAGAGGCTGTCGGGGCACGAGCGAACGCAGGTGCAAGACCGCCACGGAGCCCGGGAGCCGGGAACGCGACCGGGCGTCACCCCCGTGACCCGGGAGCCGGCGAGGCGAAACCGGTAGAATCCAGGGCGTGAAGAGCCCATCGCGGCCGCGGGTCGCGGAAACCGGCGCCCCGGTCGAGCTCGAGGTCGAGCTCGACGGCCTCACGCTCTCGGGCGCCTCGGTGGCGGCGCGCGCGACCGCGTTCGCCGTCCCCCAACTCGGCATCGCCCTCGACGTCGGACGGCTCACGCCGCGGATCGCGGCGCAACCGGTCGTGCTGCTGTCCCACGGCCACCTCGACCACCTCGCGGGCGTCCTGGCCTACCTCAACGTGCGCGCTCGCTTCCACGGCGGCGTCCCGCCGCGGATCGCGGCGCCGCGCGGGGTGGCCGAGGGGCTGCTCGCCGCGCTCGCCGTGATGCCGGGGATGGAAGCGGTCCGCAAGCGCCTCCGCCTCGAGGACACCGTGCTCGGCGTCGCGCCGGGCGACGTCGTGCGCGTGTCCGGCGGCACGGCGACGGCGTTCGCCGTCGACCACGGTGTCGAGACGCTGGGCTGGAGCGTGCGCCGGGCGGGGGAGCCGCGGCCGTGCCTCGTCTACTCCGGCGACAGCACCGTGGCGCCGTTCGCCGCCGACCCGGTGTTGCTCGACGCGGCCGTGGCGGTGGCGGAGTGCACCTTCGTGGGGAAGAACCGCCGCATCGCCGCGCGCCTGGCGCGGCACGCGCACGTCCTCGACTGGCTCGCGTTGGCGCCGGCGCTGCGCTGCGACCGCCTCGTCCTGGTGCACCTGCCGCCGCTGCCTGCCGCCGAACTCGCCCAGCTGACGGCGCCGCTCGCCGCCGCGCTGCCGGGCGAGCTGATCCTGTGGTCCGCGCCGTGACGCGGGCTCCAGCGTTGTCTGGCGCGGGCGCCCTCGCCCGCGCACCGCAATGCCTCGTCTCGCTTCCGCTACCACCCCTGGGCGAGCGCGGCGAGCGCGGCCGCGGTGTCGCCGGCCAGGTGGAGGTGCAGCACCTTGCGGCCGACCTCGCTCAGCGCCTCGATGTCGCCGGTCGCCTGGGCGAAACGCAGCTGCCCGAGCGTGTGCGCCTGGCCGGGGATCGCGAGGTCGGCCAGCGGCGGCGCCGTCAGCACGACGGGGACGATGTGCGCCGGGCCGCCCTTGTGCAGCTGGCCGGTGGAGTGCAGGTAGCGCGGGCCGAACGCCGCGGTCACCGGGACCCGTAGCGAGTCCGAGACGGCGCGGGCGAGCGCCCGCAGCGCGGCCGCCACGGCGGGCCGCTCGGGGAGGTAGGCGAGCAGGACGATCGCGTCGTCCGCGGTGACGCCGCGCAGGTGGTTGGCGAGGGCGGCGCGGGCGTCCGGGGTCGCCGTCGGCGCCGCGAGACGCCCGCCGGCCAGCGCCGCGCGCGCCCGCTCCTTGGCGCGCACGACATCGGGCTCGTCGAACGGATCGACACCGATCAGGTAGCCGGCGAGCGCGGTGGCGAGCTCGAGCGTGACGAACGCCTCGCCGAGGCCATCAGCCGCCAGGCGCCAGCGCGCGACCGGGTCGGTCGCCGCGACCTGGTCGAGCGCGCGGTCGAGCTCGGCCGTGTCCTCGCCGTCGCGGCGCGGGGAGAGGAACACCGTGCCCGGCCA
>JAJXUY010000402.1 GCA_021782525.1 Acidobacteriota bacterium
GCACCAGGCCGGCGTGGCGCACCATCCGGCTCTGCTCGAGGATGTCGTGCAGCCAGCCGTGGGCGTCGAGGATCGCGTACGGTTCGCCGATGAAGAACCCCGCCGCGGCGCAGGCGCACCCCAGCGCCAGGCCGGCCGCCGCGCGCCGGAGCGTGCGCTCGGTGCGCGCCCGGAACGCGGCCGCGACGGCGAGCGGCAGCAGGAGCGGGAGCGCACTGAACTTGGTGGCGACGGCCAGACCGATCGCGGCGCCGGCGGCCGCGTACGCCGCCGGCCGGCCGTACTCCACGACCTCGACCATGAGCGCCAGCGCGAGCAGGACGAGGAACGTGAGCGGCACGTCGGTGGTGGCGAAGTGCGAGTTCTGGACGTGCAGCACGGTGGCGGCGAGCAGCGCTCCGGCGAGCAGGCCGGTGCGCGTCCCGTACAGGCGGCGCCCGAGGACGAACAGCAGCAGCACCGTGGCGGTTCCCCACAGCGCCGAGAGCGCGCGGCCGGTGAGCACGGCGCCGTCGTAGGTGGAGAACCAGCGGTCGAAGTTCGCCAGGCCGGCCGTGACCAGCTTCGTCACGTAGAACGGGAACGAGCCGTAGGCGAAGAAGTGGGGGTTGAGCTGCAGCGGGCGCAGCGAGAGCTGGGTCACCGCCTCGGCGATGCGCCGCTCGTCGGGATGGTAGAAGTGGGACTGGTCGAAGTTGAGGCCGACCAGGCGGACGGCGAGCGCGAAGACGACGAGCGCGAGAACGAGGCTGCGGTTGCGGGTCAGCGCCGCGCGCATCGGCCGCTCGTCACCTTTCCGGGCCGGCTCAGCTCGCCCCGCCGGCCGGTCCGCCGCCGGCCAGGAACTCGCGCTGGTCGGCGAGGTAGCGGGCGAACAGCGCACCCCACGGCGAGGTGCCCAGGAAGCGCCGCACCTCGCGGCGGCCGAACACCGGGTACCAGAGGTAGTCGTGGTAGAGGTACGAACCGGCGACGAAGGCGTACACCAGTGGCGTGTGGAAGAAGAGCCGTTGCAGCCGCTTGAGCGGTCCGAACCAGAGCACGTCACCGACGCGGCTCGCCATGTTGTCGCCGACCGAGAAGTTCCAGCTCTCGCGGCCCGCGTCCACGTCGCCGACCAGCTCGATGTCGCGCGGGTCCGCGACCCCGAGCCCGCGCTCGTGCGCAAGCGCCAGGTAGCGGATCGAAAGCGGGTCGAACCCCATCATCTTCGCCGCCACCGCGTCGATGGCGACCTGGTCGGCGGCGGCCAGCAGCACGTCCTTGCGCACCGGGACCATCGTGCGCGGCCCCGGGCCGTTGCCGACCGTGGTCCCGTCCATCACGGCGAACAGGCCGGTGTGGATTTCCTTCTGGATCGTGAGCAGGTCGACCAGCGTCTCGTGGATCCAGGTGTGGGTGTAGTGCCGGCGCGTCGCCAGCAGGCCGCCGAACGCGTTCTTCATCGCGCCGGTCGTCGTCGTGTAGATGTGACACTTGACGGTCGGCAGGTGCACGATGTTCTTCCCGATGAAGAACTCCGGGATCTGGATACCTTCGGGGAAGACCTTGGGGAGCGCGAGCATCGACCCCTTCGGCTCGTAGCGCACCCAGGCGAGGTCGTGCGGGTCGCAGTTGTAGCGCACGGGGATGGCGTGCCGGCCGAGCACGCCGAGGTAGCCGTTGAGGCGCTCGCCCTTCTTCGGGCTGGTGACGACGGTGTTGTTCTGGACGCACACGAGGCCGGCCAGGCCGGCGGCGCGCAGGGCGAGGATCGTGCCCTCGAGCTGCCACGGCGTGGTGTTGGCGCCGGGGTACGGGTAGTGCCAGGAGATGTTGTCCTTGAGGATCGTCGTCGCGCCCGGGGCAAGGGCTTCCTTCATGCCGGCCAGCTCGCACAGCCGTCCGAGGTCTGAAAGCACGGTCTCGGGACGGGTGCGCACCACCGCCACGCGACTGGTCATCGTGCGCCTCCGTACGTGATCACGATCGCGCCCGAGGCCGCGATCCAGAGGACGACGGCGGCCAGCAGCGGCCGGTCGCGGAACAGCGTCGCCGTCGGGTCCTGCGCCCCCTCGCGGTGGAGCAGGAGCAGGTAGCGGATGATCCCGAACAGGACGAGCGGCACCGTGAGCAGCAGCGCGTTCGAGCCGCCGAGCTTGTGCGTCGTGTCCGGCGCCACCGTGTACAGCGTGTACGCCACCACCGTCACCCCGGCGAGCATCGTGACCACGTCGTGGAGGAACGACAGCGGGTAGCGCGGCGCCCTCCCGCCGTCGCCGGCCGCCTCCGGCAGGCGCTTGCCGAACGCCAGCAGGAGCGCGAGCAGGAACCCGCACACCACCAGCCAGTGGGAGATCGCGACCGGGATCGCGACCGCTCCGGCGACCAGCCGCAGCAGGAAGCCGGTGGCGACTGCCATCGCGTCGACGACTGCGAGCGACTTGAGGAGTAACGAGTAGAGCAGCGTCACCAGGACGTACCCGCCGAGCGCCAGCGCCGCCGCGAGGCCGCCCTCGAGGCTCAGCGCGGCCGCCGCGGCGAAGAGGGCGGCGGCCCACGCGATCGCCGCCACGGCCGACATCTCACCGCTGGCGACCGGGCGCCGCCGCTTGACCGGGTCGGCCCGATCGGCCTCACGGTCGAGCACGTCGTTGACGAGGTAGCCGGCCGAGGAGGCGAGGCAGAACGCGACCGCGACGGCTGCGGCCCGCGCCATCGCGGACGCGTCGAGGGCGTGCCCGGCGAACACCGCCGGGGCGAGCACGAACCCGTTCTTGAGCCAGTGGCGCGGGCGCATCGCTCGCACGAGCGCGGAGATCGCGGTTCGTTGCATGTCCAGCGCAATGCTAGCATCGCTCATGGCCGGCCCACGAGTCCGCCTCGATCAGGCGCTGGTGGAGCGCGGCCTGGCGCCGTCGCGGGCGCGGGCGCAGAGTTTGATCCTGGCCGGCG
>JAJXUY010000403.1 GCA_021782525.1 Acidobacteriota bacterium
CCCCAGCCGCGCTTGCGCAGCGCGTGCAGCTTGGCCGCCAGCACGGGCCGCGGCTGGTCCTCGGGGTTGAACCCGGGGCCGTGGTCCACCACCGCCACCTCGAGCCACGGCGCTTCGTCACGGTGCGCCACGAGCTCCACCTCGACCTCACCGCCTCCGTACTCGAGCGCGTTCAGGCATGCCTCCACGACCGCGAGCTTGACCTCGGCAAGCGTATCACGGGGAACGCCGACGCGTCGTCCGAGTTCTTCCACGGCATCGCCGGCGATCAACTCCGCGCGGGCGACGCGCGGGAGGACGAGGCGTTGCCGCATCGGCTCAGCCATGGGCGTCATCTCCCCGCTCCGGCATCAGAGCGCCAGCAAGAGGCAGAGGAGGCGCCACCCCAGGCGCACGCCGTCGGCGAGCGCGCCGGGGTAGAGCGCGCCGCCTCCGAGCAACCCCGCGCCGAGCGCGGCCCAGGGACGGCTGAGCGGCTCCAGGACGCGATCGGCCAACACGGTTGCGGTCGGGAACGGCATCATGCCCGGGAAGCATTGCAAGGCCGCTGCCATGATTCTCAAGGTATTGATTTGAAATAGGATAGGAGCGGCAACGCCGATCCGCGACGGGGTCGCTCTGATGCACAGTGCAACAAAGCGCCGCGATCACGGTTCGTACCCTCGCCGGGAACGCTGTTGGCGTTTGCTTCGTCGCCCCATGTTGCGTTGTGCATCGTCTGTTGCATTCCACCTCAACAACATCCGGTAGAGCGTCGTGCGGTCGATCCCCAGCGCCCGCGCCGCCGCCACCCGATTCCCACCGTGGCGCTCGAGCGTGCGCCGGACGTGGGCGCGGACCGCCTCCTCGAGCGTGCCCGCGACCGCGGCGCCCGGGTCACGCCGCGCCCCGATCGCCAGGCGGAGATCCTCCGCCTCGACGCGGTCGCCCGCTGCCAGGGCGGCCGCCGCCTCGAGCACGTTCTCCAGCTCGCGCACGTTGCCGGGAAAGTCGTGCCGCAGCAGCAGCTCGAGCCCGTCGCGGGCGAGCGACAGGTGCCGCCCCATCCGCCGCCCGTGCAGGTCCACGAAGTGGCGGGCCAGCAACGGGATGTCCTCGACCCGCTCGCGCAGCGGCGGCAGGGTGAGCTCGACGACCCGCAACCGGTAGTAGAGGTCCTGGCGGAACTCCCCGCCGGCCAGCATCGCCTCGAGGTCGCGGTTGGTCGCGGTCACGAGGCGGACGTCCACGGTGATCCGCTGCCGGCCGCCGACGCGCTCGATCTCGCGCTCCTGGAGCACCCGCAGCAGTTTGGCCTGCAACGCCGGCGAGAGGTCGCCGATCTCGTCGAGGAACAGGGTGCCCCCGCTCGCGAGCTCGAACCTCCCCGGCCGCGCCGACACCCCGGTCGCCACCCCGCGCTCGATGCCGAACAGCTCGGCCTCCAGCAGCGTCTCCGGGACCGCCGCGCAGTTGAGCGGTACGAACGGCCCGGCGTGGCGGGGGGAGAGCGTGTGCAGCAGCCGGGCGAGCCGCTCCTTGCCGGTGCCGGATTCGCCGCGCACCAGCACCGTCACGTCCGTGGGCGCCACCCGCCGCGCCAGCTCGACGACGCGGTGGAACGCCGGCGCCTGCCCGACGAGGCCGGCGTCCTCCCCGGTCCCGAGGCGCAGCGCGCGGTTCTCCTCCTCGAGCAGGAGCCGGCGCCGCTCCACCTCCTCGAGGGCGCGGCCCGAGGCGATCGCCGGCGCCGCCAGCAACGCGAGCGAGCGCAGGAACGTGACGTCCTCGTCGTCGAAGCGGGCCAGCCCCTGCCGCGCCTCCTTGTCCGCCACCGCGACGAGGCCCATCAGCTCCTCGCGCCAGAGACACGGCGCCACCAGCACCTCGGCGAACGCCAGATCGAGCGCCTGGCCGGCGACCCGCACGACCTCGCCGGCGCGCGCGGGCTCGAGCGCCGGCGAGGTCGCGAGGCGAGCCGCTCCGCCCGGCGGCAGCGGCCACCCGACCGTGACCACCGTGGCCGGCTCCAGCGACGGCAGGAGCGACACCGCGAGGCCGGCGCGCGCGTCGAGTAACCCGACGGCGCGCTGCACCAGCTCCTCGACGATCTCGCCCTCCTGACGCGGCCCCGAAAGGGCCAGCGACAGGTCGAGCACCGTCTCCAGCCGCGCCCGGCGCCACCCCTCGCGTGCCCCGGTCTTCATGCCGGCGCTCCCGTCCAGCGCAGCGCCACCAGCGTGATGTCGTCGTACGGCTCGCCGCCGGCGGTGAACGTCTCCACCTCCCGCATCATCCCCGCCACGACCGCGGCCGGCTCGCCATCGCCGTTCGCGAGGGCGCGGGCGATGCGCTCGTCGCCGAACGGCTCCCCGTCCGCCGTGCGCGCGTCGGAGAGCCCGTCGGAGTAGAGCAGCACCGTGTCCCCCGGGCTCAGCGCGAAGCGGACCAGGTCCCAGTGCGCGTCGCGCAGCGCGCCGACGGGCAGCCGGTAGGTGGGCGGCGGCAGCTCACTCACCTCGCCGCCGGCGCGGCGCCGTAGCGGCGCCGGCTGGCCCGCGAGCGCGTAGGCCCCCGACCCGCCGGCGTGCAGCTGCATGAACGCCAACGCCACGAACATGTGGCGGCGCGGGGCGTACAACCGCTGGTTCGCGACCTCGAGGATCTGCACGGGCGATGCGCCCCCGAGCGCCGCGGTGTGCAGCACCTCACGGGCGGCCACCATCATCATCGCCCCCGGGACCGACTTGCCGGAGACGTCCCCGACCACCAGCGCGACCGAGCCGTCGCCGGTCGACAGCGCGTCGTAGAAGTCGCCTCCCACCTGCCGGGCGGGGATGCAGCGCGCCGCCACCTGCCAGCCGGCGGGGACCGGCAACGCCGACGGGATGAGGGAGACCTGCACCCGGCGGGCGATCTCGAGCTCTTTCTCCAACTCGACCT
>JAJXUY010000016.1 GCA_021782525.1 Acidobacteriota bacterium
TGAGAATCACCAACACGGGGAAGGTTGGCATCAACAACACAGCGCCGACGCACCTGCTCGATGTGGGTGGTAGCGGGGCGTACTGTGACGGTGGGGCGTGGGTCAATGGGTCGAGCCGGGAGTACAAGCAGGACATTCGTGAGCTTTCGGGGGAGGACGCAGAGGAGGCGTTTGCGAAGCTGAACCCGGTGCGGTTCGAGTACAAGGCGGTGCCAGGTGAGGAGCACGTGGGGTTCATCGCGGAGGACGTGCCGGAGCTGGTGGCGACGCCGGACCGCAAGGGGTTGAGCTCGATGGACGTCGTGGCGGTGCTGACGAAGGTGGTGCAGGACCAGAAGGGCATGCTCGAGGAGCAGCAGAAGGCAATCGCGGAGCTCCGGCAGGAGGTCGCCCAGCTCAAGCGGCATAAGTAGCCCGCAGAGCGGACCGGGATCGAAAGGACGCGCTACCACGCCGGCGCTGGGCTCCCCCTGCGGGGCCCCCGCAGGGGTGAGAACGTCTTCCAGGCGCACCGATCGACCCCGCCCCAGCGGTTCACGTTTGGCGAGGATTCGCCTCGGTTCGTGGTCTGTCTTGACGGGGCGGCGGCCGGCGTTGGTGTGCTCCTGGCCGAAAATGTGGAAGCAGTGCGTTGCAGCGGCGTCATGGTTGACTCCTTCCGGGCTGGCGTCCGCTATGGCTGGTCTCTGGCTCTTTGTTGCACGGACGGAGCGGCATCGAGAGACGAGCAAGTATGCGCGGGTTGGTAGGCGCGGGCTTCAGCCCGCGGGGCGGGTGGGCAGCCGGTTCACATTCTGAAGACCGCAGGCTGAAGCCTGCGACGACGAGAGGCCCAGGACCAACCGGGACCCTTGCTCAACCCTGTGCATCTTGGCGCCCGGGAGTTCACCGGCGTTGCGGGCAATTTGTAGATTGCTATAATCCCCTCGTAGATCATGCTCCAACTGACTTTCGGCTCGAACCGTGCCTCTTGAATTATCTCGCGATCTCGAGGCCGGGACGTGGTGGCACGATGGAGGTCAGATGTCAGACAAGCGGACCCACAAACAGGAACGGATCCACGGGGGGGCAACGGATCTCCTCGCCGTTGCGGCAGTCCTCGGCGTTGCGGCACTTGCGCTCGGGGAGCCGCGAACGGCGGGGGCGCAGCCCGTTGCGCGCGAAGGCGCCAGCCGTAACGTGCAGTCCGCCCGGAGTGCGGTCACCGCGAGCGCCGTCGTCGTGGTCCCCCGGGACTGGAAGCTGAGCGACCCGTTCGCCGAGCGCTTCGCGGCGCCAGCGCCCGCCGAGGCGGGCGGGAAGCACGTCGTGGACCTCGCGGCGACGCGGTTCGTGACCGATCCGCTCGTGATGACGGACTCCAGCGGGCGGCGGACGTTCCTGGCTCCTGACATGCGGTCGTTTTCGTCCCAGTTGGTGCGCACGCCGTTCGAGAACGGGTCGAGCGACCTCTTCATCGTGCAGGCCGACAGCCCGGCCGGGCAGGTCGCGCTGCGAACATGGCTCGACTCCAGCAAGGTCAGAGTGCTCGGTTACATCCCCGAGTTTGCCTACCTCGTTCGCTTTGACCAGGCGCGGTTTGCGGAGGCGCAGCGGCGGCCGGAGGTGTTCTGGGTCGGTTCGTTCCAGCCGGCGTTCATGGTCGAGCCGAAGCTCGACTACGTCATCCAGCAGGACCCCGCTCACCTGCTCGAACTGCGCGGTGACTTCGCTCTCGAGGAGTACCCCGACGCCGAAACACTGGCCGCTGCCTTGGCGGGGACCCCCGTGCACGTCCTCGACGTCACGCGCATGAGCGACGGGTGGAGCGCACGGGTGCAGGGGCGCGCCCTGGATGCCTACGCCCTCGCGGCGATGCCGGGGTGCCTCTGGGTCGAGCGCTTCGTCCAGTTCGAGCTGAACAACAACATCGCGCGCACCTCGACCTCGGTGGCCACGGGCCGTGGCGCGAACTCCGGGCCGATCATGGATGTCGAGCGGGTGTGGGCCAAGGGGATCCGGGGCGAGGGGCAGATTGCGGCGGCCTCCGACACCGGCCTGTCCACCGGCGACCTCGTCACGCCGAATAACTTCCACTACGACTTCGGCCAGACCGGGTCGGTCACCAACTCGATGCGGGTGCTCAAGGGGTACGCCCTTAACAACCGGGGCACATGGAACGACAACCAGACCGTGGGGGGCGGCCACGGCACCCACACCTCCGGTTCGATCGTCGGCAACGGGTTTCGCTCCGGGTCGACACCGAGCACGAATACCTTCCCGACGACGTGCTACGCGGGCACGGCGCCCAAGGCCGGGTTTGTCTTCCAGTCGGTCATGAACTCGGATGGCAGCCTCGGCGGCATCCCTGCGGACCTGACGCAGCTCTTCCAGCCGCCGTACAACGACGGCGCCCGCGTCCACTCCAACTCGTGGGGGGCCCCGGCCGCGGGAGCCTACACCACCGACGCCCAGAACCTGGACAAGTTCGTCTGGAACAACCCCGATATGGTGATCACGTTCTCGGCGGGCAACAGCGGGGTGGACTGCTGGTATTACACGACCTCCTGCCAGAAACCCGGGAGCTGCAGCCCCGACGGCGTGATCGACGCCGACTCGATCGGAAGCCCGGGCACTGCGAAGAACTGCATCACGGTCGGCGCGTCCGAGAACTACCGGCCGGACTACCAGTACGAATACCCGGCGAACACCTGCAACGCCGGCCCGACGTGGAGCTGGTTCGACAGCTGCAGCTACAGCGTCAGCCCGGTGAGCGGAGATCTGATCGCGGACAACGCCAACGGGATCGGCGCCTTCTCGTCGCGCGGGCCGTGCGATGACGGCCGCATCAAGCCCGACCTCGTCGCCCCCGGCATCGCCATCATCTCCACCCGGACCGACGTCAACCAGGCGTTCGAACAGTGGGGCACGTGCAACGTTCCTTCGGCTCCGGTCGACCTGCGCCCGTACTACCTGTCCATGGGCGGCACCTCGATGGCCAACCCGCTGACGGCGGGGACGGCGGTCCTTGTGCGCCAGTACTACGTGGACGGATGGCACCCAAACAACAGTTCCCTCACCAACGCGTCGGCAAGCGCCCCCGACGGGTTCGACCCCTCGGCCGCCCTCGTCAAGGCCACGCTGATCAACGGGGCCTGGGACATGGGTCCCGGGCAGTATGGGACCGGCGCCGGGCGGGAGATCCCGCCGGGCTGGGACAGCCCTCACGACCTCCCCAACGACGTCGAGGGGTTCGGGCGGGTTGACCTCTACCATTCGCTGTTCCCGAACCTGGGATACGGGGCCGATCCCGGTCGTACGATGGAAGTCCACGACAACGCTTCGGGGCTCGCCACGGGGGGCACCGACACCTACACCTTCCCGGTCAGCTCGAACGCCAACCCGCTGATCGTGACGCTGGCGTGGAGCGATCCCTACGCAGCGACCGGAGCGGGCGCGAAGCTCGTCAACGACCTGGACCTCGAGGTGACCGACCCGAGCGCCACTCGGTACTACCCCAACCGCAAGGACTGGATCGGCGGCACCCGGGACTCCACCAACAACGTCGAGCAGGTTTACGTCACCTCCCCCGCCAGCGGCGCCTGGACGATCACGGTCCGGGGCTACAACGTCCCCGGCAACGGCCAGCCGGGAACCACGACGCAGCCTTTCGCGCTCGTGATCTCGGGAGTGGGCTGCGCGATGGCCGCGCCCGCCTCCGCGTCAGCGGCGGCCAGCGGCGACAACCGCATCGACGTGGGCTGGGCCTCGGTCGCGGGCGCCGTCGAGTACCACGTTGACCGGTCCACGACTTCGGGGGGCGGGTACGTTCAGGTTGCGACCGTGCCAGCGCCGACCACCACCTGGGCGGACACGGGCGTGAGCGGCGGCGTGCCGTACTACTACGTGGTTTGCGCGTTCGGCAGCGGAGTGGATGCCTGTGAGTCGCCGAACTCGCCCGAGGCATCGGCGACGACCACGGGCACGTGCACACTGCCGCCGTCGTTCGCGGGTTTGGTCTCGGTGGCCGCTCCACAGAACGCCACCTGTACCCTCGACCTATCCTGGGGCACCGCCGTCAGCCAGTGCGGCGGGAGTGGGTCAGTCACGTACGCGGTGTACCGCTCCACCTCCTCGGGGTTCACCCCCTCGCCGGCGAACCGGATCGCGACTGGCCTCGCGGCGAGCCCCTACAGCGACACGGGCGGCCTCGCGTACGGGACGACTTATTACTATGTCGTGCGGGCCACCGACACCGGGAACGGCTCCGAGGACGGCAACACGGTTCAGAAGAGCGGCACGCCGGTCGGCGCCCTGGTGACGACGACCCTGTTCAGCGACGGTTTCGAGTCTGGCAGCGGCCTCAACGGGTGGGAGGCTGCATGCTTCGGGACGGGCTGTAACGCCACCGACTGGAGGGGCATCCAGGCCTGCGCTCCGGCGCACGGCGGCAGCAACATCTTCCGGTTCGGCGGCAGCGATTGCGTCACCGCCTACGGGAACGGCGACAATTCGTTCGTTGCACCCGGAGGGACGTCCGGGATCACGATCCCCGCAAACGCCACCAGTGTTCGCCTGTCGTTCTGGCACCGGCGCGACTTCCAGGCCGGCTACGACGGCGCGCTCATGCGGATCTCCAAAGACAACCTCAACTTCTACTACCTCGCCGCGTCGGCACCAGGCGTGTGGCTCGGCGGGGCGTACAACGGCACCGTGTACTACCCGGCAGGCCAGACCTCCACCACGCGCGACGCCTGGACGGGATCGGACTCCAACTTCACCAATACCGTGATGGACCTCGATGCGGCGTGCAACTACGCCTTCGGCGGCACGGCCGGGGCGGCGGGGCGAACGCTCTGGATCGCCTTCGGCGGCTTCACCGACTCCGCGACCACCGCACTTGGCTGGTTCGTCGACGACGTGAGCGTCACCGCTCAGGTACCGGGCTCCTGCACGACCGGCTTCGCACTCACGGTGGCCAAGTCGGGAACGGGCTCCGGCACGGTGACCTCGAATCCTGCGGGGATCGCATGCGGGACGACATGCAGCGCGGAGTTCGACAACAACCTACTTGTCACGCTCTCGGCGGCGGCCGACACCGGCTCGACGTTTGCCGGCTGGTCCGGCGAGGGCTGCAGCGGGACTGGCACCTGCCAGGTCACCATGTCCCAGGCGCGGAGCGTGACGGCAGCGTTCACGCTGAACACGTACCTGCTGACGGTTGCCAAGTCGGGGACAGGGACGGGCACGGTGACCTCGAGCCCGGCCGGCATCGCGTGTGGGACGACCTGCAGCGCGAGCTTCGACTACAACCAGCTCGTCACGCTCTCCGCAGCGGCCGACACCGGCTCCACGTTTACTGGCTGGTCCGGCGAAGGTTGCAGCGGGACGGGCACGTGCCAGGTCACCATGACCCAGGCGCGGAGTGTGACCGCGGCGTTTGCCATCGTGTGTGCGCCGGTCACGCTGTCGAACCAGACGATCACGACGACCCAGACCTACACCTCGTGCGACACTCTTACCGCGGGTCCTGCGTTTCGGGTGGAGGCGCCGGGCGTCGTGACCTGCCGGTCTGCGGTGCGGGTGGTTCTGACGAACGGGTTCTCGGTGGGCTCTGGGGCGACGTTCAAGGCGGGCATCGATCCATCGCTGGCGCCGTAAGACACGAACCCATGCTCGTAGGCGGGCACGAGTTGCCACAGGGTCCTTGGCTGCCCTTGTCCAACGCGAACTCATACCACGTCTACATCAACGCTAGAGTTGTGATCTGGACGAATCCGGGCCGCAGAAGGTGTAAAATACAGGTGCAGATGCAACAGGCGAGGACGTGATGAAGCCGGATCACAGCAACGCTCCTGTGTATCGAGATGGTTTCACGGGCGCCATGTCGCGCAGCGCAGGCTCGCTGCGAGTTTCTCCGCTCCGCTATCTGCTGGTTGTGGTGGTGGATGCGGCAATTCCTGCGCTTTCCCTGTGGTCTGCCATGTTTCTGCGGTTGGAGGGACGCCCCGATATCACTTTTGGTCCGGTTCTGCCGACTCTCATCGCTCTGCTGGTCTGCGGGCGGATCCTGGCCAACTTGCTCCTCCGTCTCCACCGGTGGTCGTTCCGGCTCTCCGGGCTGCCTGACGGGGCGCGGGTCGGGGTGGCTGGGTTGCTCGGGACTGGCGTGTTCATGTTGGGCATTTTTCTCCTGCGTCTTCCCCAACCCCCTCGCTCGGTCGTCGTGATGGAGCTCTTCTTTTCGACGTTCCTGATGGCGGTCTTGCGGTTTGCGCCACGGCTGGCCTGGATGTACGTCAGTGAACGGGCGCGCGCCGGAAGTGAGGGAGCGCAACGCACGGTCATCATCGGGGCGGGGGTGGCGGGCGAGCTCTTGCTGCGCGATCTGCAGCAGTCGGACGAGCACGCCTACTACGTGATCGGCTTCATCGATGACAACCGGGCGAAACGGGGCATCATCGTCGGCGGGAAGACCGTACTCGGCACGGTGGCGGAGCTTCCGGAGATAGCCAGGCACTATCGCGTGGCCAAGGTCCTGATCGCGATCCCGCGCCTGCCGGCGAAGCGGATCCGCGAGATCCTGGGGATATGTACCGACCTCAAGCTGCAGTTCAAGATCCTCCCGGTCTCGTTCGCCTACCTCAACGACCGCGCGGCTGCGGCGATGCTGCAGGACTTGACGCCCGAAGACCTGCTGCCGCGCGGGCAGGTCGAGTTCTCCGACAGTAGCCAACAGACGCGCATCGCCGGCCGTAAGATCCTGGTCACCGGCGCTGCTGGTTCGATCGGGCGAGAGATCTGCGTCCAGCTCCTACGCGCGGGGGTTAGCCGGCTCGTGATGGTGGACCTCAACGAGAACGAGATGTACCTGGCCAGCCGTGAGCTGCAACATCGTCACCCGGAGTCGGTGATCGTCACCGAGGTTGCCGACATTCGCGACCCTCGGCGCATCGACGCGCTGTTCGCGAAGTACCGGCCCCAGGACGTGTTCCACGCGGCGGCGCACAAGCACGTGCCGCTGATGGAAACCGCTCCAGGGGAAGCGATCAAGAACAACGTGCTCGGGACCCGCAACGTCGCGCTCGCCGCCGACCGTGCGGGGGTGGACCGCTTCGTGTTCATCTCGACGGACAAGGCGGTGCGGCCGACCAGCGTGATGGGCGCCTCCAAGCGAGTCGCCGAGATGATCGTGCGCCAGATGGCGCGCACGTCCCACACACGGTTCTGCGCGGTGCGGTTCGGCAATGTCCTCGGCTCGGCCGGGTCGGTGGTGCCGCTCTTCCGCGCGCAGATCGCCGCCGGGGGACCGGTGACCGTGACAGATCCTGAGGTCCGACGCTACTTCATGACCATCCGCGAGGCCGTGGGTCTTGTGCTGCACGCCGGGTACGGGGATTACGGCGAGATGTGCGTGCTCGACATGGGGGAGCAGATCAGGATCGTGGACCTCGCGCGTCACATGATTACCATGGCGGGGCAAGTGCCCGACGTGGACATCGCGATCGAGTTTACCGGGCTGCGGCCCGGGGAGAAGCTCTACGAGGAGCTGCTCACCGAGGAAGAGGAACAGACACAGCAGGTCAACCGAAAGATCTTCGTTGCCAGATGCCCGGCGCCGCCAGAGGACCTCGACAGTCGCGTGTTCGAGCTAGCCGATGCGGCTGCGGCGGAGGACGGAGATCGCGTGCGAACCGTGCTGCGCACCCTGGTGCGCTCGTACGAGAGTCCCGCATCCGGTAAGCGGCTCGAGGCCGAGGCCATCGTGCGCGTACCCGAGTCGAAAGTTCCGGTGATGTGAGATGGTAGGAGGTCGCGCACACCGGCTGCGCCAAGCCGGCTGGCCTATGGGCGCCCTTCGGTGCGCTTTGGTTGGTCCTGGCCCGGCGGAATGTGAGGCGCTCCCGCATGGCCTTCCTGTGGAGTGGGCGCCCCACACCGCCTAGCGGTCTCATCCGGGATTGCGACTGTAGCCACCGCGAGCGGTCCACGCTTGGGAGGCCGCGGGAAGAGAAGACGTCGGCGGGGTAAAGCCCACGCCTACGACGCAGGCGCGTACGGACCAAGGCTTCAATTGGATCGCCCCCAGGCGTTGACGCTCGCGGCGAGCAGGAGACCCCAAAGAGGAGCAAGGTGGAAGTCGATGAACTCTGGAGAAGCCGCGTTCCAGACGGCGGCGGCGATCCAGATGGCCGACGCCGCGATCACGAAGGTTCTCTGCGGTTCGGAGTGACACCCCCGCGCGGCACGCACACTCCACGTGGTCCAGAGGCCGAGCGCCGCAAGCACGGCGAAGCTACCCACAACGCCGAGCTTGACCGGAAGGAAGAGGTAGAAGTTGTGAACGTAGTTCGTGGCATGCATTGCGGCGGGTGAACCGTTGTCGTCCAGTCCCAACTTTTTGGACAGGTAGGAATATCCCAACCCCCGCCCGAGGAGTTTCGTGATCGGCCTCGCAGCCGCAAACGCCCCCACGAGAAACTCTGTTTCCGTTGTGCGGTAGGCGATGGATGGGTCGTCCATAAAGGTCCTTCCGCTGATTCCGGGGATGAGATATGCCGCCCGCCCAGTTAGCAGGGCTGCCTCACCCCTGACTCTAGCGGTCAAGCTTCGGGTCAAACCGGAAGGTGGACGCCACAGAACCAAGAACGCCAAGAGGATACTGGCAATGGCAGCGATACCAGACACAACCCTAAGTAGCTTCTTGCCAGATGCCAGGTCTCGTAACGCTCTCGACGAGAGGGCAACGGCCACGAAGCTGGGCGCCGCAACCAGCCAGAGCGAACGGATCCCGGAACCCACGATCAAGATGGATGTGACGACGATGGCCAGCGCACTCACCCAACGCGCAAAAGGGCGTTCCCAGGCCATGGCGGCCAAAGCCATGTTGACCGTGATCAACGCCGCGGAAGTGGGGGCGACGGTGTTTCCCGGAGTGACCTCCAGGAAGAGGCGATTCGCACTGGGCCCAACGCCGATCCCAAGCCCCAGGCATGCGAAGTTGATGCACGCGGCAACGGTGACGCTGCCGACGACGGCGGCCGCGAAGGGACGCCACAGGGGCGCACGCCCGAACGCGAGGCCCGCAACCGCTGCGAGTGGAAGGAGCCCCATGGAAAGCAACTGGCCGGACAAGAACGCAAGATCGTTGCCCTGGGTGAGACCGACCAATGCCCCCAAGAAAGCTGCGCCCGAGTAGGCGGCGATCCCGATCTTGATCCGCCTGGGCGCGCTCTTGATCTGCTGTAGCCAGTCTCGGCGCGAGAGGCCGGCCGCGGCGAGGACTGTCGTTGCGAGCAGGACAAGTGCGGCTTGGACCCTAAGCGCGGGAGAGTGCCGCATGCCGAGGGTCACATAGGGCGCGAGGACAATCACGCCAACCACTCCGCCGACGAGCCAGGGTACCCAGCGATCGCTCTCCGGAACCGCACCGAAGCCGTTGGGGCACGTCAATAGGGGGCCCTTTGGAAGTACATCCGGTACCGGAGGGCCACCGCTGTCTCGAGTCGAATCTGGCATGTCATTTCCTCAGCCGTGTCGGCATTCTACCTTGCACGAGAGTTTCATCCACTCTCCGGCTTGCAAACGACAGGCTACGCCTCACCGCGGAGCGGCCGCCGCCAAGTGGGGGACCGCTCTTGTGAGTGGCATGCGGACACCTGAGCGGCGTGTCGCCAGCCGCCAACGGCGCGCTGCGAGGAGCGAGCCGCTGAGACGGATCCAGTTGGGCAGCAGCGAGAGAAACAAGCACACCCGCGCAGTCGGGCGGCTGAAGCCGCGCCGTTATGGGCTCACGCCCCCTCTCGCCGGGGTGGGATTGCAGCCCGTCGCTGGCGGCTCACCACGCCGACGAGGTAGTTCCACCGGAAGTCGAGGTCCCACAATGTGTCGCGCCGCCACCGTCCCGGCCACAGCGCCAGCAGCGTCGAGGCCACGGCCGCGGTGGTGGGACGGAGGATCAATGGCCACAGCAGTTCCGGGTGGCGGCGCACGGTGTAGCGGGTCGCGGCGCCGGAGATTTGCGCCCGCTGGCGGTAGTCGGCCGGGCCGCCGTAGTGATGATCGTGGAAGCAAAGCGCGCCGGGCTCGTAGCGCATGGGCCGTCCCGCACGCGCTAGCCGGAACCCCCACTCGGTGTCCTCCATCGAGGGAAAGGGGAACGCCTCGTCGAACGGCTCCTCGAGGTGCCAGTCGCGGGGAAGGCCAAGGTGCGCCCCCCAGCACGCGTCCCAGGGCACCGGCTCGTGCGGTTGAAGTCGCGAGAAGTTGAACTGGTGGCCGTTGGGTGCGAGCCAGGCCATGTACGGGGTCATCTCCTGCGTCGAGTCCCAGTCCACCCGGCCCACCAGGACGCACGGCCCGTGGTGCTCCTGGGCGCGCGCGTGGGCGATTAGGCAGCCGGGATCCGGCCTGGTATCGTCGTTGAGAAAGACGAGGTACGGCGCGGCGGCGTGCCGGGCGCCGAGGTTCTTGGCCGGCCCGTTGCCGCTACGTGGCTGTTCCAACAACCGGAGGGGAAAGCGATGCTGCTCGTGCGCCACGGCCCGCGTCGCCACGTCGTCGCCGTCGAGCACGACGATAACCTCGAACGGCGGGGTTTCGGGGTGGAGGGCATCGAACGCCGCGAGCGAGCACGCGAGCTTCTCGCCGCGCCCCAGCGTAGCGATCACGACGCTGACCGCGGGCTCAGAGTTCGGCTTCCTTCCGCTGCTGTACTGCGGCACGGCACATTCTACTGCCACCGGCTAGCGAAGCGGCACGCGGGCCATGGGCGCGTGTTCACCTTCGTGCCGGCCGCGAGCCCCAGCCGGCGCCGCGCGTTTCGTCGCAGCGGCGAGACCGGCGGTTCCCGCTTTTGGCGCGCCTGCCGGCCGTGCCGCGATCGCCGGTCCATGGTTTCCGAGCTTGTGCGAGGTAGAGTAAACGGTGATGCGATCGTGGTGTGACGCGAACCGCACTGTCCAGGGTGGGCCGGGGAAGGGGAGCCTGCGATGTGCGGGATAGCCGGGAGCTGCCGGCCTCGGGGCGGGGAAGTGGACGGCCGCGCGCTCGGCGAGGCGCTGGGCGCGCTGCGGCACCGCGGTCCGGACGACGAGGGGAGGTTGGTCGCACCAGGGGTCGCGATCGGGATGCGGCGGCTGGCGATCATCGACCTGGCGACCGGCGCGCAGCCAGTGTTCAACGAGGACCGCTCGGTCGCGGCCGTGCTCAACGGCGAGATCTACAACTACGTCGAGCTGCGTGAGGGGCTGCGGCGCGACGGCCACGCGCTCGCGACCGCGAGCGACACCGAGGTGCTGGTCCACCTGTGGGAGGAAGAGGGTGAAGCGCTTTGCCAGCGGTTGCGTGGAATGTTTGCGTTCGCGGTCTGGGACACTCGGGCCAAGACGCTGCTGCTGGCGCGCGACCGCTTCGGCAAGAAACCGTTGTTCATCGCCGAGCTGGCCGGTGGCGGCCTCGCGTTCGCCTCGGAGTTGAAGGGCTTGCGGCCGCTGCTGCGCGCGGCCGGTGTCGAGCCCCGCTGGCGCGAGCAGGCGGTCTACGACTACCTCTCGCTCGGCGCCGTGCCGCAGCCGGACACGATCTGGGAGGGCGTGCGCGCCGTGACGCCCGGCCACTGGCTGCGCTGGGAGGATGGGCGGGTGCTGAACGGCGAGTATTGGCGCCCGCAGTTCGGACCGAAGCTGGTTGTTTCCTATGCCGAGGCCCAGGAGGAACTGCGCGGCCGGCTCGCAGAGGCGGTGCGGCTGCGGTTGCGCAGCGACGTGCCGGTCGGCGTGTTCCTCTCCGGCGGTGTGGACTCGTCGGTCGTGGCGTACGAGGCGTCGCGACAGGTCGGCGGTGCGCTCCGGACATTCACGGTGTCGGTTGCGGACGACACGCTCGACGAGGCGCCGGTCGCCCGGCGCACCGCTGCGGCGCTCGGCGTCGAGCACGTCGTCCTGCCGCTCCACGTCGCGCCGCGGGACGAGGTGCTGGCCGTCGCCCGCCACTTCGACCAGCCGTTCGCCGACCCCTCGGCGATCCCCAGCCTGGCCGTCGCGCGCCTCGCCCGCGAGCACGTCAAGGTGGTCCTCAACGGAGACGGCGGCGACGAGACCTGCGGCGGCTACCGCCGCTACCTCGCGGCGCGGGCGTTCGGGCGGCTCGTGCCGCTGCCCGGCGCACGGCCGGTCCTCCGCGCGGCGCTCGCCCGACTCGCGGCCGGACGGCGCCGGTCACCGGCCGGCCTCCTCCGACGCTTCGGTCGCGGTCTCGCGCTCGAGCCGGGCGCGCGCTACCTCGTCTGGACGAAGGACCTGCTGCTGGAAGGGGACAAGCGGCGGGTCTGGCGTGGCGGGCCGCAGCGAGCCACCGAGGCGTGGGTGGCAGAGCAGCTCGACAGCGACCTCGGCGCCGTCGACGGCGAGATCGCGGGCGACCTCGGGATCGAGCTCCTGTCGAGCCTGCTCGTGAAGATGGACATGGCGACGATGGCCGCCTCGCTCGAGGCCCGCTCGCCGTTCCTCGACCAGGAGGTCGCGGAGTTCGCGCTGCGGCTCCCGGTCGGGTTCCGCATCCGCCGCTCGCGGCTGAAGGCGGTGCTGCGCGACGCCTACCGGGGCCGGCTGCCGCGGGAGGTGATCGAGGGGAGCAAGCGGGGGTTCGAGGTGCCCCTGGCCGCCTGGCTCGACGGCGACCTGCGCGACCTCGCCCACGACTCGCTCCTGTCGCCGGACGCGCGCGTCGCGGCGTACCTCGAGCCGGCGTTCGTGCGCGCGCTGGTCGAGGGGCGGACGATGGGCGATCGCAACCGGCCCGGGATCGTCTACGCCCTGCTCGTGCTCGAGCTGTGGTTGCGCGGATCCCGGGGATGAGGCACCTTCCCTGTGGCCCGGAGGAACCCGGTCTTCTCCTGAGTTCATCCGCGGGGCCGTTCTCTGCTAGGCTGTGACCCGCGGCGGATGCGACGGCGGCCGCGCGACCCCGCCCTGGAGAGAGACCGATGACCGACCCCAAGCCCCCAGTTCCGCTCTTCGACCTGAAGCGACAGTGGCTCGAGGTGAGCGACGACGTCCACGCCGCCGTCGAGCGGGTCTTCGCGACGCAGCAGTTCATCCTCGGACCGGAGGTCGCAGGCCTCGAGGCGGAGTGCGCGGCGTACCTCGGCGTCAAGCGCGCCGTCGCCGTGTCCTCCGGCACCGACGCGCTGTTGGCGGCGTTGATGGCGCTGGGCGTCGGCGCGGGGGACGAGGTGATCACCTCGCCGTTCACGTTCTTTGCCACCGCCGGCGTGATCCACCGCCTCGGCGCGCGGCCGGTGTTCGCCGACATCGACCCGCGCGACTTCAACCTCGACCCCGCCAAGCTGGCCGCGGCGGTCACTCCGCGCACTCGGGCGATCATCCCGGTGCACCTGTACGGGCAGGCGGCGGAGGTGGACGCGATCAAGGCGGCCGCGCCGGGCGTCCCGCTCGTCGAGGACTGCTGCCAGGCGATCGGCACGGCGTACAACGGGGTCATGGTCGGCGGGATCGGCACGTTCGGCTGCTTCTCGTTCTTCCCGACCAAGAACCTGGGGGCGTTCGGCGACGCCGGCCTGGTCACGACCAACGACGA
>JAJXUY010000404.1 GCA_021782525.1 Acidobacteriota bacterium
GGCACGGCGGGCACTTGCCGCACGACTCGTCGACCAGGAACTCGAGGAAGAAGCGAGCGAGCTCGACCATGCAGGTGCGATCGTCGAGGATGATGAGACCGCCGGACCCCATGATCGCCCCGAGCTCCTGGAGCGACTCGTAGTCGATCGGCACGTCGGCCGCCGCAGCCGGGACACAGCCGCCGGAGGGCCCGCCCGACTGGGCCGCCTTGAGCGGGCGACCGTTGCGGACGCCGCCGCCGATCTCCTCGACGATCGTCCGCAGCGAGATGCCCATCGGGACCTCGACGAGGCCGGTGTTGCGGATCGCGCCGGCGAGGGCGAACACCTTGGTCCCCTTGCTGCGGCCGGTGCCGATCGCCGCGAACCACGCCGCCCCGTGGAGCAGGATCGGGGCGACGTTGGCCCACGTCTCGACGTTGTTGATCAGCGTCGGCTTGCCCAACAGCCCCTGCTGCGCCGGGAACGGCGGCCGCGGTTGCGGCGTGCCGCGCTTGCCCTCGATCGAGCGCAGCAGCGCGGTCTCCTCGCCGCAGACGAACGCCCCCGCCCCGATCCGGATCTCGATGTCGAAGTCGAAACCCGATCCGAGGATGTCGCGCCCGAGCAGGCCGGCGGCGCGCGCGGCCGCGAGCGCCTGGCCGAGGCGCTCGATCGCCAGCGGGTATTCGGCGCGGACGTACACATAGCCCTTGCTCGCACCGATCACCCGCCCAGCGATCGCCATCCCCTCGATGATCGAGTGCGGATCGCTCTCGAGCAGGCTGCGATCCATGAACGCGCCGGGGTCACCCTCGTCGCCGTTGCACACGATGAATTTCTCGTCGCCTGGGGCCTCGCGGACGAACTGCCATTTCATCCCGGTCGGGAAGCCGGCGCCGCCGCGGCCGCGCAGCCCGGAGCGCTTCATCGCGTCGATCACGCGGTCGGCGTCGAGCTCGAAAACAACCCGCTCGAGCGCCAGGTAGCCGTCGCGTGCCACGTACTCCTCGAGCGAGTTGGGGTCGATGACGCCGCAGTTGCGCAGCGCGATCCTGACCTGCTGCGCGAAAAACGGCACCCGCCGCCCGGTCAACCGCTCCCCGTCCGCGGTTTCCCAGGCGAGCTCAAGATCGCGCACCACCTTCCCGGCGAGGAGGTGCTCCTCGACGATGCGGCGCGCGCCCTCGGTGTCCACCTTGCGGTAGTAAACGCCGTCGGGCGATACGACCACCAGCGGCCCGGCTTCGCACAGGCCCAGGCAGCCGACCCGCACCACCCGCACCCGGCCGGCGAGTCGGTTGGCGGCGAGCGCCGCCTCGAACGCATCGGCGACCGCCGCGGAGTGGCACGACAGGCACGCGCCGCCGGCGCAGACCAGCAGCTCCCGCGGCGCCGAGGGTGAGACGGCCTCGCCGGCGCGGGCGCGGAGGTCGTCCGCGAGGCATGTGCGCAGGGCGGCCAGGGCCGCGCGGTCGAGACGTGGCCGAGCCGCGACGATCTCACTCATCCCCGCCCCCCTCGCCGGCACGCTCGCCGCGCGCCCGCTCGCGCAGGCCTCGCAGCAGCGCGCTGGCCGACTCCGGCGTCAGGTTCCCGTGAACCTCCTGGTTGACCATCAGGGCCGGCGCCAGACCACAGGCGCCCAGGCATCGGACCTGCTCGAGGCTGAAGAGGTGGTCCTCCGTGAGCCCTCCGATCTCGATCCCGGTCGTCCGTTTGATGGCCTCGATGACGCTGCGGGCGTCGCGGACGAAGCACGCCGTGCCCATGCAGACCTTGAGCTGGTAGCGGCCGCGGGGCACGGTGGTGAAAAAGTGGTAGAAGCTGACCACGCCGTATACCTGCACCGGCGACAGTCCGAGCCGGCCGGCGATGAGCCTGATGACCGGGAACGGCAGGTAGCCGATGTGCTCCTGAGCCCGGTGCAGCACCGGAATCAGGCGTTCACTGCCGCCCGGGTGCTCGCACAGGTAGGCGTCGATCAGCTCGACCGTGGCGGGCTCGACCGCCTCGCCGAGCGCCGTCTCGACGCTTGTCGCAGCCGGCATTTCGCCAGACGCTGGCTGGTTGCGGGCGTTCACGGGCGCCTCCTGATCTCCACCGCCAGCGGGTGCCGCGGGTCGACGACGAGGCGGCCGGCGCCGCCGGCGTCGCCACCCCACAGCGCCATTGCGGTGCCGGTCTCGATCCGGTCGCTGACCTCGGCGCGGAGCATCACCTCGCGCGAATGCGCGCGAACGCATACCGTGTCGCCGCGCTCGACCCCAAGCCTGCGCGCGTCGGCCGCTGAGAGGAGCACGGTCTCCGGGGCGGCGAGGCCGACCAGCGCCGCACTGCGCAACGTCGTCAGGCCAGAGTGGAAGAGCTGCGGCCCGAGGTCGAGGACCATGTCGGTGACGGTCGGCCCGGCCTGTACCTCGGGAGGCGGCGCGAGGCGCAGCGCCGAGACCGCCGCCGCCGCGCACGCCCGTTCCAACTCGGCGTCGATCTCGGCGTCCCCGGGCAGCGAGGAGCCGAGCCGCACTGCGAGCTCCCGCAACACGTCCCCGTCCCCGGGCAGCGGAGCGGGCGCGGAGCGAGCCGGCGTGAGGCGCCGCCGCACGCCATCGGCGCCGACCAGGGAACCCGCGCGCTCGACCAGGCAGCGCACCGGCAGGACCACGTCGGCGGCGCGGCCGGTGCCGGTCAGGAACGGGTCCTGTACGACGACGAAGCGCGCCCGCTCGACCGCCGCCGCCGCAGCCGGTCCCTGCGGCCAGGCCCCGAGGAGATCCTGGCCGACGACGTAGAGGGCGCCGACCTCACCGGCGGCCGCGCGGCGGATCGTCTCCGCGGCGCTCCAACCGCCGGTCTTGCCGCCCGGCGCGAGGCGGTGGTCGAGGCCGGCGAGGACGATGCCCTGGGCGTTGGCCTTCTCGCCGAGCACGAGCACGCC
>JAJXUY010000405.1 GCA_021782525.1 Acidobacteriota bacterium
CCGGCGACGGAGCGCGCCCTGGCGGCGATGGGGGTAGCGACGGTCGCCCAACTCCGCGTGGTCCCCTTGCGTGACCTGCTCGTGCGCTTTCACAGCCACGGCCGCACCCTGCACGAGTACGCCCACGGCGTCGACGAACGGCGCGTGGAGCCGTTCCACGAGCGCAAGAGCCTGGGCACCGAGAACACGTACCGTCGTGACCTGTCCGGCCTCGCGCCGATGGACGAGCAGCTCGACGCGATGGCCCGGGAGGTCGCCACCGGCCTGGTGCGGCGCGACATCGCGGCGTGCACGGTGACGCTCAAGGTGCGTTACCCCGATTTCACCACCGTCACGCGCTCGCACACCGTCCGGATCCCCACCGCCGACGTCGGCAGGATCGGCGCGACGGCCAAGGCGCTGCTCCGGCGCACGGACGCCGCGCGCAGCGGGGTGCGCCTTCTGGGGGTCTCCGTGTCCACCCTGGTGCCGGCCGCGATCCGGCAGCTCGAGCTGTTCGAAGACGCTTAGAACGACAAGCTCCCCGTGTTGCTCGGAGTTGTCCGGAGCGCCACCGCGTTCCCGGGAGCTGTGCGGACCCCGATCAGATATCCGATCCCGAGGAACGACCCGCTTGCGGAGTGAACGCTCTGCTCATGGCCGCTTGATCAGTACCTTGCTCGGGGCCCGGGATGCCGCGCCGACGGGGCGCGGGGCGGTGATCACCGGGAGCTGTTGCATGGTGGCGTAGTTGAGAACGACGGTTTCGTTCGCTCCGCCGTTTCGGACCGAGGAGATCACTACGTCATGAAGCTCGTACTTCATGGCCCTGGTCTCGAGGGTGACCCTGGGGATGTGTTTGCCTGTCGCGCACGCGTTCATCAGCTTCGGCGACGACGCGTCCATCCTCTTGGTGATCGTGAGATCGCTGATTGGGACCGCCGCCGCGCGAGCGCCGCCCATCGTGGCGGCCGGGTGACGAGAGACGCCGAAGCTGAAGCTGAGGACTTCGATCTCGCCCGAATGCCCAACGCCCGCGCTCGCGCCGACGATCCCGTCGATCTTGAGAAAGTCGGGCCCGGCCGCCAGCACCGTTCCCGCGCCGACCAGTCCCACCCCCAGGACAACCACCACCAAAGCTGCACCGTGCTTCATGATGACCTCCCTGGCCCCGGACGGAGCCGGTTTCAATCGTGGCCCCGCGATAGCGCGTAATCCCGCTGCGCCGGCGTCCACATCCGGCCGCTCTCTCGGGCTGGAAAACGAGGGGAGGAGGACGACGATTCCCGCTCGGCCCCGCGACAGCGGACCCGCGCCCGGTCGGCGGATCCGGCAGCGATCGCCGCAACCACGCCGGGTTCGCTGCGGGCGGCCGGGTCCCGGTCTCCGAAACGATTCTCCCTGCGGCGTGTCGCGTCGGCGCTTCGAACCCTAGGAACGACGCCCCCCGCCTCAAGCGCTCCGCTGCGCTGAGCGGCAACCCCTCGGCGCCGCGTTCCCGTCCCCGGGAAGGCCGCGCCGCTCACCGGGTAGATATGAAAGGCGGAGTACACCGTTGGGACCTCGGCGCCGTACTCGACGTGCGCCTCGATCGCCTCGTCCGAGAGCTCGTCGACGAAGTCCGCCTTCGAGTAGTTCTGCAGCCCTTCCGGGACGAGCGGGTCGAACATGCTCTGCAGCGCCGGGAAGGGGAGGGGGCCGAACAGGTCCACGGCCGGCGGCCCGAACCCGCGCCGCGCACGATCAGCGCCGGCCTGCGGTCGATCATCCCGTTTCAGACCTTGCGTGCCTCGTCGTAGCCGGCGTCGTTTGGCCGGATCAGCGTCCCGCGCAGGCGCGCCCTGAACGTCGACACCGCCCCCTCGTCGAGGGCCGAACTCCTCGACGTGTTTTGCAGCATGGCGTTCAAGTGCCACCTCCTCTTGGGACTTCGCGGGCGAAACGTCGGGTGTCCCCGTTGGCATTCCCGCCTCATCCGGCGGACGGGAGCTCCGCGCCGGGCGCCCCATCGTTGGGATGCCCGCAGCGTTGCCGGTGGGCCCCCGACGCGGTGTGTCGGCCCGCGAACGAGAGGGGCGCGCGCCGGTGTGGACGGTTCCGATCCCCGCAGGTGGCGAAAGCGTGCACCTGGGGGTGCGGCCGGAGATCACCGCGCCGCGCCGGCACGGTCGCAACCACGCCGGCCCGCCAGCGCGGCGCCTAGCGCACGGTCCACAGCTCGGTTTGCGGCGGGGCGAGGAAGCGGGCGCCGTCGGCGGTCACGACGACGTCCTCCTCGATCCCGACGGCGCCGAAGCCGGGCACGGCCAGCGACGGTTCGAGCGTGTACACCTGCTGCTCGGCGGCCGCCATGAACGGGGTGTTGCGGTAGCGCGGCCACGCCGGCCCGAGGAGGGCGCCGCCGTCGTGGACGTGGCGGCCGACCTGGTGGCCGAGCGCGTGCGGGTACTCCGGGAACCCCGCGGCGGTGACCATGCCGCGGGAGATCGCGTCGATATCGACGCCCTTGACGCCGGGCCGCAGCGCCTGGCGGCACGCCTCGTTGGCGTCGGCGATCACCGCGAACCCGCGCCGCGCGGCCTCCGGGGCGCCGCTCTCGCCCGGCCTCGGCACGTACCAGGTGCGCTGCATGTCCGAGGCGTAGCCGCGGACGAACACGCCCATGTCGACGTGCACCAGGTCGCCGGGCCGCAGGTCGTTGTCGGTGGCGTCGCCGTGCCCCATCCCGGCGCCGCGGTCGCCGGCGAAGACGAGCGTCTGGAAGCTGGGCTCGAGGCCGCGCGCCGCCATGCGCTCGCCGATGAAGCCGTAGACTTGCTTTTCCGTCAGGCCCGGCTTGAGGAAGGCGTCGATCTCCGCGAAGATCGCGACGGTGTGGTCCACCGCTTCCTGGAAAGAGGACAGCTAGAGCGGGATCTTCTGCT
>JAJXUY010000406.1 GCA_021782525.1 Acidobacteriota bacterium
CCGGGCGAGCGCTTCGCGCACCTCGGCGTGCCAGCCGGCCTCGTCGAAACGAATCGAGTCGGTGACCCTCCCGCCGTGGCTCGTGAGCTCGCCCACGAACACCGGCAGCAGGCCGCGGGTGTAGTCGTTGTCCTCCTGCAGCACCAGCACCGTCCGCGCGCCGCGCACGAGGGTGAGGAAATCGGCCGCCTTGACGCCCTCGAGCTCGTCCGAAGGGTAGACGCGGAAGAAGAACGAGCTGCGACCGGCGAGCTCCGGGGCGGAGGCCGACGGGGAGATCAGGACGCGTTCGGCGCGCTCCGCGACCGGGATCATGACCTTGGCCTCGGCCGAGGTGACGCCGCCGATGACCAGCACCGCGCCCGCGTCGAACAGCGCCGCCGCCGCGCTCGCCGCCCGCACCGGGTCCGATCCGGAGTCGCGGTAGAGCACCTCCAACCCCCGCGGCGCCGTGCCGGCGGCTTGCGCCCGGTCGAATGCGAGCTTCACCCCGCTCTTGACCGAGGCGCCGTACACCGCGGCCTCCCCGGTCTCGGGGAGCACGACCCCGATCCGCAGCGGTGAGTTGCATGCGCCGGCGACCAGCACGGCCGCCAGCGCGGCGGCACGCCGCATCATCGGACTCCTCTCGCCGCCTCGTCCACGAGCGTGAGATCCCGCGCACCAGGGCGTGGATCGAGGGTAGAGAGATCGCCGATCACCGTCAACTCGCGCGGCGCCCCCGCCCGCTTCAGAGCAGTTCGTCCCGGCCGCGGGCGCGCAACGTCTCGACCAGTTCCTTGACCCGTTGCACCTGGTCGCTCGGAACGACCAGCACGGCGTCGCGCGTCGCGACGACGACGAGGTCGCGGACGCCGAGCGTGGCCACCAGCGGGCCGTCGGAGACCAGCACGCAGCGCTCGCTGTCGAGCGCGACGACGTCGCCCATCGTCACCCCTGCCGGCTGCTCCGGCAGCAGCTCGGCCAGCCCGACCCACGACCCCACGTCGGACCACGCGAGGTCCGCCGTTACCGCCCACACCGGCGACGCCTTCTCCATGACGCCGAAGTCCACCGAAACCCGCGGCAACTGCGGGTAGTGCCGGGCCAGCGCCTCCGCCTCCCCGAGCGCGGCCGCCTCCGCCGCCATCGCGTCGAGGGCGGCGGCGAGATCGGGGAGGTGGGCGCGGATCGCGGCCTCGATCGCGGCCACCGTCCAGGCGAACATCCCCGAGTTCCAGCGGAAGTTGCCGGCGGCCACGAACGCCTCGGCGCGGGCGCGATCGGGCTTCTCGACGAACCGCCGCACTGCGAACACCTCGTGTCCGCCGGCGCCGCCGGCCGCCTCCCCGAGTTCGAGGTAGCCGAAGCCGGTCTCGGGCCGACTGGCGCGCAACCCCACCGTCACGAGGCCGCCGCGCGCCACGGCGGTCGCCGCCGCCGCCGCCAGCGCCGAGCGCAGCGCCGCGCCGTCGGGGATCACGTGGTCGGCCGGCACCACGACCATCACCGCCCCGGGCAAGCTGTGCGCCAGCCGCCACGCGACCCAGCCGACGCACGCCGCGGTGTCGCGGCCGGCCGGTTCGGCGAGGACGTTCTCTTGCGGGAGCCACGCCAGCTCCTCGCGCACCGCGTCCGCGACCAGCGCCGACGTCACCACGAGCGTGCGCTCCGGCGGCACCAGCGGCGCCAGGCGCTCGACCGCGGCGGCCAGGAGCGAGCGCCCGCCGGCGAACGGAAGCAGCTGCTTGGGTCGGCAGCAACGGGACAGCGGCCAGAACCGCGTCCCCGCCCCGCCCGCCATCACGACCGCGACCAGAGGCCGCATCTCAGCCGAGGAGCTCATACAACCCCCGCAGGTCACGAACCTTCACGTACGTGTCGCCGAAGCGGTCACCGCGGTCCACGAGCACGGCGCGCATGCCGGCGCTCTCGGCGCCGCGGACGTCGTCGAGCGGCGAGTCGCCGACGTGGGTGCAGCGCGCCGCGTCGAGGCCCAACCGTTCGGCGGCGCGCCGGAAGATCTCCGGCCCGGGCTTCTCCACCCGCTCGAGCGCGGAGACCAGCACGGCGCGGAAGTAGCCGGCGAGGCCGAGCCGCTCGAGCAGCGCCGGCAGGCGGGAGTCCCAGTTCGAGACGACCGCGAGTCGGATCCCGCGCGAGGCAAGGCGATCGAGCACCTCGCCCACCTCGGGAAAGACGTGCCACAGCTCCGGACGTGCGAACTCCTCCATCAGCTCGTCCAGCACCGGCTCCCACGGCGCCGGGTGGCCGAGCCGCGCCAGCACCTGGCGCAGGAACTCGCCCCACCACTCGCGCTCGCTCCCCTTGACCTGGTGGTAGCGGTCCAGCCCGCGCGGGTGGGCCTGCGTGAGTTCGCCCCAGACCTCGGCGAACACCGGCGCGACCGCGGCGGCCGACACCGGCGCGCCCCAGCGCGAGAGCGTGCCGGCGTACACCTGGGCGGCGCCGGGCCGGCACTCGATCAACGTGCCGCCGACGTCGAACAGCACCGCCTGTGACGAACCGACCGCTCCCATCCGAGGTTGCCTCCCGTGCCGCCGCGACGCGCTATTCTACCCGCGACTCCGTGACGCCCCTTGTCGATCTCGCCCGCTCGATGTTCGCCGCCGCGGTGTCGGCGGTCGGCCCCGACGCGCTGATCGATCGGGTCGGCTTCACCCCCGGTGGGATCGAGTTCGGCGGCCGGCGGCTACACCCGCGCGGCCAGTTGCACCTCGTCGCCATCGGCAAGGCGGCGCCTGGCCTGGCGGCCGCGTTCCTGCGCCGCTGCCGGCGGGCACCCGACTCGGTGTTCGTCCTCGCGCCCGACGGCGCGCCGACCCCGGCGGCCGTGGCGCGGGCCACCCGGTTCGCCGCCCACCCGGTGCCGGACGCGCGTGGTGCTGCCGCCGCGCGC
>JAJXUY010000407.1 GCA_021782525.1 Acidobacteriota bacterium
GCTCGAGGAGCACCGGGCCGTGCGCACGGCCGTCGGGCTGTTCGACGTTTCGCACATGGGCGAGATCGAGGTCACCGGGCGGCGAGCGCTGGACTTCGTGCAGTACGTGACCTGCAACGACGCCTCCAAGCTCACGCTCGGGCGGGCGCAGTACTCGGGCCTGATGACGCCTCGCGGCACGTTCGTGGACGACCTGCTCGTCCACAAGATGGCGGACGAGCGCTACTTCCTGGTGGTCAACGCGGCCAACAAGGACAAGGACTACGCCTACCTGTGCGCTCAGGCCGCGGGGTTCGACGGCGTGGAGGTCACCGACCGCTCGGACGAGTACGCCCAGATCGCCGTGCAGGGGCCGAAGGCGCTGGCGACGTTGCAGAAGTTGACCGCGACCGGGCTCGCCGAGATCAAGTACTACCGCTTCGTCGAAGGGGCGGTCGACGGCGCGCCGGCGATCATCGCGCGCACCGGCTACACCGGCGAGGACGGCTTCGAGGTCTACGTCGCCCCGGCGGACGCCCCGCGCCTCTGGCGCGCCCTGCTCGCCACCGGCCGCGAGTCCGGCATCGTCCCGGCCGGGCTGGGAGCCCGCGACACGCTCCGCTTCGAGGCATGCATGCCGCTGTACGGGAACGATATCGACGACACGACGACGCCGTTCGAGGCGGGTCTCGGCTGGATCGTGAAGCTCGACAAGGGCGGGTTCCTCGGGCGCGAGGCGCTGGTGCGGCAGCACGGCGACGGCGTGCGCCGCTCGCTCGTGGGGTTCGAGATGACCGGCCGCGGCATCGCGCGGCACGGCTATCCGATCCTGGCCGGCGGCCGGGCCGTGGGGCAGGTGACGTCCGGAACGCACGCGCCGACGCTGGGGCGCGCGCTGGGGATGGGGTACGTGCCGGTCGAGAACGCCGCGGCCGGCTCGGCGCTCGAGGTCGAGATCAGGGAGCAGCGGATCGCCGCGCGGGTGGTCGAGATGCCGTTCTACCGGCGGGCGCGCTAGGGGAGCTAGGGAGGACAGGCCATGGCACAACCGAACGATCGCATGTACAGCAGGACGCACGAGTGGGTCCTCCTGGCCGGCGGCGAGGCGACCGTGGGGATCACGCAGTACGCCCAGGAGCAGCTCGGCGACGTCGTCTTCGTCGAGTTGCCGGCCCCGGGGAAGAAGGTCGAGAAGGGCGCAGCGCTCGGCAACATCGAGTCGGTGAAGGCGGTCTCCGAGGTGTTCGCCCCGGTCTCCGGCGAGGTGACCGCGACCAACGGCGACCTCGAGAGCCGGCCCGAGCTGGTGAACCAGGAGCCGTACGGCGGCGGCTGGCTGGTGCGCCTTTCCGTCGCGCCGGGCGCGGCCGACGGTCTGATGGACGCCGCGGCGTACGAGAAGTTCCTCGCCGAGGAAGGCGCCCACTGATGCACCGCTACCAGGCGGGGGAGGGCGACCGCCGCGCCATGCTCGAGGCGGTCGGGTGCTCCACCGTCGACGAGCTGTTCTCGACGATCCCGGCCGCGGTGCGCGGCGCACTCGACCTGCCGCCGGCGCGGAGCGAGGAGGAGGTGCGGCGGGAGTTCTGGGCGCTCGCGAGCGCCAACGCCGCGCCCGAGTGCTTCGCCAGCTTCCTCGGCGCCGGCGTGTACCGGCACGTCACCCCGGCGGTGGCCGACGCGTTGCTGCAGCGCGGCGAGTTCTTCACCGCGTACACGCCGTACCAGCCCGAGGTGAGCCAGGGGACGCTGCAGGCGATCTTCGAGTTCCAGAGCTACGTCTGCCAGCTCACCGAGCTCGACGTCGCCAACGCCTCGCTGTACGACGGCGCCACCGCCGTCGTCGAGGCGGTGCTGATGGCGGCGCGCACGCTGCCCGGGCGCCGGCGCGCGGTCGTGGCCGGCGCGCTCCACCCCGACTGGCGCGCCGTCCTCGCCACCTACTGCGAGCCGATGGGGCTGGCGATCACCGACGTCGCGTGGGGCGGCGACGGGCGGGTGGATCTCGAAGCGCTGGCGCACGCCCTCGGCGACGACGTCTGCGCCGTGGTCGTCGCCTCGCCGAACGCCCTCGGGGTGATCGAGGACCTCCCCGCGCTGGCGCGTGCGATCGCGGCCGCCGGTGCGCTCGGCGTGCACGCGGTCGCGGAGGCGACCTCGCTCGGCATGCTGGCGCCGGGCGGCCGCTTCGGCTTCGACGTCGTCTGCGGCGAGCTGCAGGCGTTCGGGATCCCGGCCGCGTTCGGCGGTCCGCTGCTCGGCTTCTTCGCGGCGCGGCAGCAGCACCTGCGGCAGATGCCGGGCCGGCTCATCGGCGAGACGGCCGACGCCGCCGGGCGGCGCGGTTACGTGCTCACGCTGTCGACGCGCGAGCAGCACATCCGGCGCGCCAAGGCCACGTCGAACATCTGCACCAACCACGGGCTGATGGCGCTCGCCGCGACGATCGTCATATCGCTGCTCGGGAAGAAAGGCGTGCGCGAGGTGGCGCTCGCCTCGCACGCCAAGGCGGAGTACGTCAAGACAGGGCTCAGGGCACAGGGCGCAGGGCACAGGGTGCAGCTCGCGTTCCCGGACAGCCCGACGTACGACGAGTTCCTCGTGCTCCACGACGACCCTGACGGGCTCCTCGCCCGGCTCAAGGGCGAGGGGATCCTGGGCGGCGTTTCCACCACCCGGTTTGGGACCGGGTGGCCGCGCGGAATCCTGATCGCGGCCACCGAGCGCAACACGCGCGAGGAGTGCGACCGCCTGCTCGGCGCGCTCGGGAGGCTGGCATGAGGGAGACAGGCACGCTGCGCGAGCGGGAGGGGCTGATCTTCGAGCGCTCGTCGGCCGGACGCGTCGGCTACCAGCTGCCGCCGCTCGAGGTGCCGGCGGCCGACCCGGCCGCGACGGTGCCCGCCGGGCTGCTGCG
>JAJXUY010000408.1 GCA_021782525.1 Acidobacteriota bacterium
CGATCTTCGCGCTGCTCGACGATCCCGCCGCCGCGCGCGCGGCCGGCGCGGCGCTGCGCGCCGTCGTCGAGCGCGAGTACTCGCGCGAGGCCGCGTGCGCCCGTCTCGCCGCCGCCGCGCTCGGACCCGATCCGGCGTAGCGCCGCCGCCGGCGGGCGGAGTGCCGTGTCCCTCCCCGACACGAGCGCTTCGCCACGAACGGCACTCCGGCCGTGACGGGCCTTCGTGCCTTGCTACCGACACACAACCGGCTCGCAGCGGTGCTGCTGATCACTGGGACCGTGCCAGGCGCGCGCTTGCCTGTGTGTTTGTCGTCAGGCGCGCAGCGCTGCGAGAACGCTCCCGGTTCGACGGCAGGCCGCCTTGGCCCGCGCCGTCCCGCGTGGCGACGTCATTTCCGGCGAATGCCGGGCGCTCGCCCCGCGGCCTAGGAGCGCCGCAGGATGAAGTACCCGAGGGCGAACAGCGCGAGAGCCAGCACCCCGACCCCAACCGGCGTGAACGTCGGGACTTCTGACGCAGCGCCGGTGCCGTTGAGGTTGAGGGTCTGGGTCAGTCGCTGTTCAGACGAGTTCAGGATGGCGACGGTGATGGCGTCGCCGATCGTCCCCAACGACGTGGGTGCGAAGGCGACTTTGAACGTGCAGGTGCCGCCGGGGTGAACGATGAGGCCGTCCATGCACGTCCCGGCGGTGAGGGGAAACTGTGCAGTGTGGAGTCCAAGCCGGGTGAAGTATGGACTGTCGAGCATGATGTCGGAGGTGAAGATGTTGGTGAGCGTCACGGTGGTCGGCGAGGAGGTCGTTCCGACCGGGATCGACCCGAAATCATGGTAGAGCGGCGACAGCCAGGTCACCGCGGCCGTCCCGTACGCCGCAAACGCCAGCTCGAGATCGCCGGCATCCTCCGCGCCATGGGCGCCCAGCTCCGCGAACGGGATCGCGAACCCATACAGCTTGTGCCGATAGCCCGCGCGGTCGGTCCTAACGAAGCTGGGGCAGCCCCACCTCGTTTGGTCCTCGGCAACGCGGAACTCCTTCGTCTCTCCGTTGCGGCGGACCGTGACGCTCGACCAATCCTTGTTGCCGTCGCGAGTGTTGTCCGCGGTGAACTCGACCTCGGCGTAGAGCGTCTCACGGTCGTTCGCGACCCAGCCGTACGTGACACCGTCGGGGTGCCCGGTGGTCGGGCGGGAGCGCTCCGCGAAGAGGGGCTTGGTCGAGTCGAGCCGGTCGGGCCACGATGGCGCGCTCGCAGTCGGTTGCGGGCGGTAACGGTAGAACGCGGTCGGCGCTGCGGGGTCGAACTGGTTCGCCGGTGGGAAGGCAAACGGAAGGCCCTCGTTCACGTTCGGCTCCACCCGGGCCGCGACCCGGAGCACGGACTCGTGCGTCCGGCCTGGGAACGTCAGCTCGATCGTCTTGCCGAAAGCATCGAGCACATCGTTGTCGCGTTGAGCGGCAAGCGCCAGAGCGTCAGACTCGCTCGCGCCCGCGATGGCCGTGGCCGCGATTCGGCCGAGCGCCACGCGGTCGATCTGTGCCGCGCCGCCGCCATGCTGCACGAGGCGAATGTGCAGCCGGGGCTCGGCGAGCGCCGCTTCCGGAAGGTTCAGCGTGCGCTCGCGGATGAAGCGGTCACACGACAGCTCACCAGCCCGCTGCCAGAAGCCGCCCACCAGGACCTGAACCTCGAAACCTCCCTGGGGGTCGAACGGTGTCATGTACGTCGGCCGGAGCGTCGTCCCGGTGACGGCGACAGGAAGTACGGCCGCACCGACGACGAGCAGAATGGGAACCAGCGTGGCCACGAAACGGCGCGTCATAAGATCCTCCTTACTTTACCTTGGCTCAAGTTGTTCGATGCATTTCTGATTCAATAGTAAGAGGACAATCTCAATTGTCAACCCCGAATGACGACGACGGGTAGCGCCCTGGAGCAGGCGTACTTGCTGCAGGAGTGCGTCACCGCGCTCGAACTCGCGGGCCGGCCTGCGCTCCGAGCGCACGCCGTTCAACACGACGCCGCGCGCCGTGTCGTTGCCTGTGTGTTGGTAGTAAGGCACGCAGCCCGCCTGAGGCGGGCGGAGTGCCGTACGACCAAGAGACAGACTGCTCGCGGTGCGACCGACACATAGGCAGCCGTGGCGCGGCGTGGAGTATCATCGCGGGACATTTCTGACCTGGAGGAGGGCGTTGATGGACAAGCGGACGGGGGCTGTGGCAACGGCGGCGTTGCTCGTGAGCGCGGCGGCGCTGGCTCAGGGCGAGCGCACCAACATCCTCGAGCTGATCAACGGGACGGTGGTCGTCTCCGCGAGCAGCGCCTACGGCGGCTGGGAGGCGCAGTACACGCTCGACGGCTCGACGAAGCGGGGGTGGTGCAGCGAGGAAGGGAAGCCGCTGCCGCACGCGATCGTGCTCGAGCTGGCGCAGCCGTACACGGTGACGAGCGTGGCGGTGGACACGACCGGCGACCAGGAGCCGGGCTACCCGGGGATCTCGGCCAAGACGGTCGTGGTGTACGGCTCGGCGACCTCGGCCACCGGCGGCTACTCCGAGCTGGCGACGGTGCGGGTGCCGAAGGGCGGGCGCGGCGAGGCGGCGGCGGCGAAGCCGGCCGTGGTGCGCTGGCTCAAGTTCGAGGTGACGGCGAACTGGGGGAACCCGGACTACACCGAGATCATGGAGCTCGAGGGGTACGGCACGCCGTCGGGGCCGGCCCCGAGCGTGAACGTGACCGGGGTCTACAACACCGACTACGGCCCGCTGCGCCTGCAGCAGGACGGCGGGCTGGTGCGCGGCTGCTACTACGACGGCGCGGCGCAGATCGACGGCAGCGTCAAGGGCCGCGTGCTGCAGGCCGAGTGGCGGCAGGACGAGGGCAAGCGGGTCGG
>JAJXUY010000409.1 GCA_021782525.1 Acidobacteriota bacterium
CGTGATCACGACGCCGTCGGCCCACCCGGTCTTGCGCCCGCGGTTGTAGGTGAGGATCGCGTGCGAGACGACCGGGGTCGGAGTGTATTCGTCCGCCTCGGCGAGCATGACGTCAACCCCGTTGGCCGCCAGCACCTCGAGCGCGCTGGCAAGAGCCGGGACCGAGAGCGCGTGCGTGTCCATGCCGAGAAACAGTGGGCCATCGATCTCCTGCTCGTTGCGGTACAGGCAGATGGCCTGAGTGATGGCAAGGATGTGCGATTCGTTGAACGACCTGTCGAGTGCGCAACCGCGATGTCCGGAGGTGCCGAACATGACCCGTTGCTCGGGCACGGCAGGATCGGGACGCTCCGTGTAGTAGGCCGTGACGAGTGCGGGCACGTTGATGAGCATCGATGGGTCCGCAAATCGTCCTGCACGTGGGCTCACGTTCATCGGCGTATCTCCTGAAGGGGCATCCGCGACGCCGCCAGATCGTTCGTTCCCATCGGAACGGCCCGATGCCGGTGCTCGATCCCATGGCGCACCCCGCGTCTCATGGCGTCTTGGCGGCCGGCCGGGCCTTTCGCGCCTTTGCGAAGTCGGCCGGCGCGACGCTGCCGGCGCCGAGCACGACCCGCACCCGGTGCGCGCGCCCGTCGTCGGAGAGCGGGATCGCCGCCGGGTCGGCGGGCGATCCATCGAGTTCCACCCGCGCCACACCCCCGCAGCGCCGCTCCGGGTTCTCCACGACGATGGTGTAGCGCGCCGTCCCGAAGCGCCACTCGATCGAGTAGGTCGGCCACGAAGACGGGATGCACGGGTCCACCGTGAAGCAGGCGCCGCGGCGCTGCAGCCCGAGGATCCCCTCCACCCCGACCCGGTACATCCAGCCGGCCGATCCGGTGTACCAGGTCCAGCCGCCGCGGCCCCGGTGCGCCGGGTGGTCGTAGACGTCCCCCGCGACCGCGTACGGCTCCGCCATGTACCTCTCGACCTCGCTCGCCGTCCGCGAGTGGTTGATCGGGTTGAGCATGTGGAACAGCTCCACCGCCTCGTCGCCGCTGCCGAGGCGCGCGAGCGCGAGGACGACCCACGCCGCCGCGTGCGTGTACTGCCCTCCGTTCTCGCGGATCCCCGGGATGTAGCCCTTGATGTACCCCGGGTCGAGGGCCGTGCGATCGAACGGCGGCGCCAGGAGCAGGATGACGCCCGAGCCGCGCCGGACCAGGTGGGTGCGCACGGCGCTCATCGCGCGTTCGGCGCGCTTCCTGGGCGCGGCGCCTGAGAGGACAGCCCAGCTCTGGGCTATCGAGTCGATCTTCGCCTCGTCGTTCTGGGAGGAACCCAGCGGGGTGCCGTCGTCGAAGTACGCGCGCCGGTACCACTCGCCGTCCCAACTCTGCTCCAGCATCGTTCCCAGACGCTCGCGCTCGGCGCGGTAGCGCGCCGCTCTGGGCGCATCACCGCGCTCCTCGCACAACGGGGCCAACGCTCCCAAGACGGCGTGGAGGAACCAGCCGACCCAGACGCTCTCCCCGCGGCCCTCGGGGCCGACGCGGTTGAAGCCGTCGTTCCAGTCGCAGCTCCCGATGAGCGGCAGGCCGTGCGCGCCCGCGGTGAGCGCCCGATCGACGGCCCGGACGCCGTGCTCGAACAGCGTGCCCGTCACGCGGGAGACGGCCGGGATCCCGTACGCTTCGGGTTCTCCGGGCGGAACGGGAGGCGCCTCCAGAAACGGCACCTGCTCGTCGAGGATGGCGCGGTCCCCGGTGGTCTGGACGTACTCGGCCGTCGCGTAGGGGAGCCAGAGGAGATCGTCCGAGCAGCGGGTGCGGATGCCCTGGCCGCCCGGGGCGCTCCACCAGTGCTGCACGTCCCCCTCGACGAACTGGCGCGCGGCCGCGCGCAGGAGGTGCTCGCGGGTGAGGTCCGGCCGCGTGAGCATGAGCGCCAGCACGTCCTGCAACTGGTCGCGGAAACCGTAGGCGCCGCTCGACTGGGAGTAGGCGGAGCGCGCCCAGACGCGGCACGCCAGGTCCTGGTAGAGGAGCCAGCGGTTGACCAGGAGGTCGAAGGAGTCGTCGGGTGTCGTGACGCGCACGGCGCCCAGCGTGTCCTCCCAGGACGCCTCGACGGCGGCCAGCTCGGCCGCAGCCGCAGCGGCGCCGTCACGGCCCGCGAACCGCAGCACGAGCGCGCGGGCCTCCGCCGCGTCCCGCCCCTGCCCGAGGAGGAACACGACGCGCCGCGTCGCGCCGGGCTCGAGCTCCACCACCGTCTGCAACGCCGCGCACGGGTCGAGGCCGGCGCCGAACCGGTTCGACAGCAGCGGCCGGCCGAGCGCGGCCGCACGCGCGAGCGAACCGTTGCGGCCGAGGAACTCGAGACGGTCACCGGTGGCGGCGAGGAGCGGCTCGCTCGCGGCGGCGAACGCGACGCGCTCCCGCTCCGGGCCGTACAGGTCGCGGGCCAGGACCGCACCGGTTGCGCCGTCGAGCTCCGTCGCGACGAACCTCGGGCCGCTCGCAATCGGTGGGCCGAGCAACCACTCGTTGTACGAGAAGAGGGTGAGGCGCCGCGGCCGCTCGGACCGGTTCGTCAACGTCAGGAGGGAGAGCTTCACCGGCTCCTCCCGCGCCACGAAGACCGCCAGCTCGTGCGCGATGCCGTGCGCGGCGTGGGAGAAGCGCGTCACGCCCGCCGCGTGGCGCACCACCCAGCGCGGCGTGCGCGGGGTGCGCTGCAGCGGTGCCGGCGTGGCGCCCCACACGGCGCCGCCGGCCTCGTCGCGGACGAAGATCGCCTCGGCGGTCGGGTTGGTGACGGGGTCGTTGGCGAACGGCGTGAGCCGGTTCTCGCGGCTGTCCTCGGCCCAGGTGTGGGCCGCCCCAGAGGTGGTGACGAGGCTCCCGA
>JAJXUY010000410.1 GCA_021782525.1 Acidobacteriota bacterium
CGGGAGCCGCGCGGCGTCGGGGTCGCCGCCGTGGGCGCGCACGATCTCGCCCCAGCGCGCCAGCGCGCTGCCGTCCGCCAGGCGCCGCTCGACCTCGGCGAGCGCGTCCGGTCGCTGGTGTCCGGCCATGGCCAGCGCCTCCACGGCCAGCTCGACCGTCAGCCGGCGCAGGCGCTCGTCCCCGCCTCCGCCCAGCACCTCGACCGCGGCGCGGACCTCGTTGGCGCAGCCCAGGCGGTCGCCCAACGGCTGGCTCATGTCGGTGATCGCCGCCGCCACCTCGACGCCCGCCCCCTCGCCCACCGCCACCAGGGCGCCGGCCAGGTCGCGCGCCTCCGCCAACGTCTTGCAGAACGCCCCGGAACCGCACTTGACGTCGAGGACGAGGCGGCGCGCGCCGACAGCCAGCTTCTTCGACATGATCGAGGCGACGATCAGCGGCAGCGACGGCACCGTGCCGGTCGTGTCGCGCAGCAGGTAGAGCTTGCGGTCGGCGGGGGCGATCTCCTGGCTCTGCGCCGCGAAGAACGCGCCGCACCGCCCGAGGCGGTCGAACGCCTCCCCCCGGTTCGCGGCGGTGCGGAAGCCGGGGATCGCCGCCAGCTTGTCGAGCGTCCCCTGGGTGTGCCCGAGACCGGCTCCGGCCATCATCGCGACCGGAACGCCGCAGGCGGCCACGAGCGGCGCGAACACCAGCGACACGGTGTCGCCGACCCCGCCCGTCGAGTGCTTGTCCACCGCTTCGGGGAAGCTCTCCCCCGTCCGCCACAGGACGCCGGAGTCGCGCATCGCCTCCACCAGGCGCTGCGTCTCGGACCGGCTCGCACCGCGGATGCAGATCGCCATCAGCATCGCAGCGAGCTGCTCGTCCGGCACCTGCCCGGTGCTGGCGCCGCGCACGAACGCCTGCACCTCCGCCTCCGACAGCTCGGAGCCGTCACGCTTCTTGGCGATGACCTCGACGAAGTTCAAGGTTGGCCTCCGGAACCCGGCCGTGGCGCCGGCCCGCGCCGGGCTACCCGGCGGCCGCCAGCCGCTGCTGTGCCTCGAGACGGTACGGAGAGTCGGGAAAGTCCTCGATGAGCTTGCGGTAGAGCTTGGTGGCCTCGTCCGGCTTGCCCGCGTGCTCCCAGATCTCAGCGAGGTGGAACATCGCCGCGTCGCGCGGCAGGCGCGGGTCCTTCCCGTCGGCCATCGACTCGAGCTCGGGCACCAGCTGCATCCCCTCGCCGCGGGCGACGCGGAGCCGGATCAGGTCGAGCATCGCCAGGCGGACGACGGGATCGGTGGAGCGGCTGCTCGCGATCTCTCCGAGCATGCGGATCGCCCGTGTCTGATCGCCCCGGTCCGCGGCGATGCGTGCCATGAAGAGGTCGGCGACCTTGGCCTGCGGCGTGAACCGGTAGCGCGATCTCACCGCCTTGAACGCCTTCTCCGCTGCGTCGAGGCGTTGGCCGTCGGTGGCGAACTTGAGCGTGGTGCCGGCCGGGGCCGCGCTTCCGACCGGTGCGTTGTACGCTGCGAGGGCGTCCGAGATCGCCTGGCTCGCCGCCTCCGTGCGGCTCCCCAGGAACGCGGTCACGCCCCACCAGACCAGTGCCACCGCCAGGACCGCACCGAGGCCGATCAGCGCCTGGCGGGCGTTCTGGCCCACCCACTGGACCGAGCGGTCGACCAGCGAGATGAACTCGTCCTTCTTGATCTGTTTCCGTGTCAGTCGGCGTCCCACGTCGTCACTCCCTGGCTGACCGCTACTTGGCCGGCCCAGCCGAGGCCTTCGCGGCGAGCGGGTACTTGTCGTTGTACAGCTTGGTCACGGCGTCGGTGATGTCCGCCGACGGGGTCATGTACGCGAGCTGCTCGGGGTTGAGGATGAAGACCGCCGTGTAGTGGTTGGCGTCGGCGTACTTGTTGATCACGTCCTGGAGCTTGCTCCCGATGTCCTTGAGGATCGCCTGCTGCTTGGCTTCGAAATCCCGCTTCGCGGCCCTCTGCCGGTCCTCGAGTTCCCGGCGCTTCACCACGAACCTGCGGTTGAGCTCGGCGACCGCGTCGTCGCTCGCCACGCCCTGCTTGGCCATGATGTCGTTCTTGAGGTCGCTGACCTGCTTGTCGAGGGCCGCCAGCTCCTCTTGGCGCGGCCGCGCCCAGTCGTCGAGGTCCTTCAGGCGTGCCTTCCCCTCCTCGGTGTTGGCGAGGGCCCGCTGTACGTAGACGAACCCGATCTTGGTCGGGTAGGTATCCGGCTGCTGCGCCCATGCCCCGCTCGCCACGACCAAGCCGGCGAGAACCGCTCCCGAAAACCTGCCCCAGCTCATTTGCGCCTCCAGCCGCGTCGGCGGCGCGCGATTCTAGCACCAGATCGCGTCTAGAATCATGGGCGGAGGCGAGCGTCCGATGCAGGCGATGGTGCTCGACCGGCCGGCGACCGCCGAGACGCGGCCGCTGGCGGCGAAGACGCTTCCCGAACCCGAGCCCGGCCCGACGGAGGTCGTGCTCAAGGTAGCGGCGTGCGCGGTCTGCCGCACCGACCTCCACACCGTCGAGGGCGAGCTGACGTTGCCCCGGCTGCCGCTGATCCCCGGGCACCAGATTGTCGGCGTCGTCGAACGCGCCGGCCCCGGCGCCGCCGATCTCCTCGGGCGCCGGGTCGGCGTCGCCTGGCTCGGAGGCGCGTGCGGCGCCTGCCGGTGGTGCCGCAGCGGCCGCGAGAACCTCTGCCCGGACGCCCGCTTCACCGGCCTGCAGCGCGACGGCGGCTACGCGGAGCGGGTCGCCGTCGAGGCGGCGTTCACCTACCCGATCCCCGATGGGTTCGCCGACGTCCAGGCCGCGCCGCTGCTCTGCGCCGGCGTCATCGGCTACCGTGCCCTCCGGCTCGCCGGGGCGA
>JAJXUY010000411.1 GCA_021782525.1 Acidobacteriota bacterium
CGTCTATCTTGCGCAAACGCTCCATCGCCAGTTCGCCGACGATGGAGGATTCGACCTCGGCCTTGCCCAGCTTGTAGAGCTCGTTCTCGATGTCACGCACAATCGCTTCGAGCTGGCCAACGGCGATGGGGCGCTTCTGGCAGGCGTGGCGCAGCCCAGACTCCAACTTCTCGCGGCTGAAAGGCTCGCGTCGACCGTCGCGCTTGACCAGCATCAGCTCATTGAGCACGATGCGCTCGACGGTGGTGAAGCGTTCGTTGCAGCGCTCGCAGCGGCGCCGTCGCTGCACCGTCTCACCGTTGTCGCGCGAGTCGATCACCTTCGAGTCGTCATACCCGCAGTGGGGACATCGCATAGTGTCGCCTGCTCCTTGTTGTTCTCGCGCTCTCCCAGCGTTGGGCGCGTGCAAGACGTGCGCAGAGGTGTACTGGAGTATAGCATAGCCACGCGCCAGACTGGCTCAGAATCTGTGCATAGTCTCCGATGTTTGCTGGCGGTTGAAACCGCGCCTGGAGGGCGGCTCTCGCCGCCGCAAAGTCCGCTTGCGCGGACTCCGAAGTGGCAGGCATGAGTCCATCCGTCTGCCTATGCGCGCCACGGTTCGCCGGGACCCAGTCCGCCCAGGCGGACTTCGCGGCCCGCAGGCCATGTAGGCGCGGTTTCAACCGCCAGCCAGGCGCCCCGACGTTTTGCTTTTGCGGTCCACTCTAGAGCAGAGATGATGCGGAGCGAGCGGCGAGCCAGCGCGAGAAATAGCGCGGCGCCGGCGGCGGCGGCGGCCGCCGCCGGCAGGTAGGGGCGAGCCACGCGCACGGCACCCACCGCGCCGGCCGCGAGGTTGAGCTGGTCGGTCATCGAGAACGTCAGCACCCAGCGGTCCCACGCACCCTCGATCCGGTTCCACGCGTCGGTGAGGGAGAGGGCTTCACCGCCCGGCAACATCGGCGGCCGCGCCTGCGGTGGCGTCGGATCGAAGACGCGCCAGCGACCTTCCACGTCCGCGACCACCCAGGCGTGGGCGTTGCTTTCGCGCACGAGGAACGACCCGTCACCCTCGCCCTCGCCGCCCGTGTACCCGACCTGGAGTCGAGCGGGGATGGCGAGCGCGCGCAGCAGCATCACCATGCTCGAGGCGAAGAACTCGCAGTGGCCCTGGCGTGACGAGAAGAGGAACCACTGCACCGGGTCCTCGCGTAGCGGCGCGCGGGTGGTGAGCGAGTACGCGTAGTGAGTCTGGAGATACCGCTCGAGCGCGAGCGCCGCGCCGAGCCGGTTGGTGGTCCCGGCGGTGATCCTCCGCGCGAGCTCGCGCACGCGGTCGCTCCCGGGGGGCAGCTCGAGGTCGGCGCTCCCGGCCTGCGGTTGCACCACCCGTGCCGGGTCGAACCGGGCCGAGTAATCGATCGGCAGCGGCGTGCCGTGCGCCACTCGCAGCATGCCGGCTGGGTCGCGCACCAGCGCGACGCCCGGCGGCGCCGTGACGTCGACCGCGCCGAGCGGGAGGAAGAGCGCGCCGCCCTCGCGCTCGAGCGTGATCTCGACTTGGCGGAGCTCCGCGGCGGCCGGACGTTCGGCGAGCACGACCGGCCGGCCCTCCCGGACCGTGAGCCGTTCCCCCTTCAGCTTCGACTCGACCCACCCCCCGGCGCGGTAGTGGGCCAGGGTCGCTCCGGCCAGACGGAGCCAGTCCGGGCTCACCCGGTCGGCGGGCACGCCGGGGAAGCGCACCCGCATCACGATCCGGCGCGACAGCGAGATGTCGCCGATGCCGCGCAACCCGACGAGGGATCGGAACCCGCTGGTCGGGCGGCCCTCGAACGGGCCGGCCGCGAACGGCGATCGCAGGCGGGGCAGCAGGGCGAACAGCGGCGCCGCCACCAGCACCGCCATGACGACGGTGGCGGCGAGGAGGCGCCACGACCGCCACGGCCGGGCGGGCGCCATCGGATCGGCGAGGGCGAGCGCGGTCAGTCGCCCGGCCGCCACGACGGCGAACGCGAGCAACGCCACCAGGTACGGGGCGAGCGCCGGGTGCGTCGAGGACGCGATCCCCGCCACGCCAACCAGCGCCACGACACCGCCCGTCAACCGGGCCCGCCCGGGCCGCCCGCACCCCGGCAGACGCACCGCCGCCACCAGCACGGCCAGCTGGGCGACCGGCCGCAGCACGCCGTAGCGCACACCGCCGGCCGCCGCGACGGCCGCCACGATCGCGACCGCGAGCGCGTTCTCGGCCCAGGCGGGCAACGGGGCGAGCGGCTTTCGGCTCGCCGCCACCCACGCCGCCACCGCGAGGTAAGGCAGCATGAACGGCCACCCCACGATGCCCGTCAGCGGTAGCGGCGCCGCCACCGCGAGCGCGAACGCCGCCATCCAGCGTTGCCGCTCGACGACGTTCCTCACCGCGCCTCCGCGAGGCGGTACACGCCCGCCCCGGCCGCCAGCGGCGGCAGCGGGTCCTCGCCCGGACCCGTCGCTTGCACCAGGGCGAGCTGCTCGAGGACGCGCCTCGTGTGCGCGACGCCCGTCCCGGGTGTGATTACCGCGCCGCCGATCACGAGGCCGACCGGCTCGCCGCGGCGCAGCTGCTGCAGCGCCGAGGACGCCACCTCGCTCACCAGGTCCTCGAAGCGGTCGAGCAGGAGGGCGTCGTCGCGCCGTGGCAGCTGCCGGTCGAGCGCGAGGAAGCGCGAGGGGAGCGAGCGCTCGCGCCGCTCCATGACGATGAAGCGCTGCTGCCGCGCGGTCTGCTTCCAGTGGATGTCGCGGCGGTCGTCGCCGGAACGGAACTCCCGCAGCTGCTCCACCTCGCCGCCGCGACGGGCGCGCCCGGGCGCGGCGGCGTCCTCACGGCGCTCGAGCCCGGCGAACCGTGCCGCCCCGGCGC
>JAJXUY010000412.1 GCA_021782525.1 Acidobacteriota bacterium
CTGTCGGTCTCCAGCCACAAGGGACCGGCCGTGGCGGAAATCGCCAGCCTCATGGGGCCACCCTCTCGCCAGGCACATGGGACCACCCCACGGGGTGAGGCGGCTCTGAATGTTCAGGGCCATGGGGCCAGGCGCTGTTCAGGGTCATGGGACCACTCCGTGAGCCAGGCGGCGTAGGGCACCGCGCGCAGCGACCGAAGGCAGTCAACGTCGTCCCCTCCCGGCACCATGGGGTGAGCCAGGAGGGCGACGATGAGCTTTCGGGAGTTGACGATGGTGGACGTGCGGGAGTTGCTGCGCCGGTACCAGGCCGGCGAGGCCGTGCGGCGCGCGGCGCGGGAGTGCGGCGCGGATCGCAAGACGGTGAAGCGGTACTACGAGGCGGCCAGGCTGTGCGGCGTCCGCGCCGGCGTCGAGCTGACCGACGAGCTGGTGGGCGAGGTCGGCGGGAGGGTCCAGGCCCGGCCGGCGCCGCCGCCGTCGGACGCCTGGCAGGCACTGGTGCCGGTGCGCGACCGGATCGAGGCATGGCTGAGGGCGGAGCGGCCGCTGCGGCTGGTCCGGATCCGCGAGCTCCTGGCGCGCGAGGGCATCGCGGTCTCGTACAGCACGCTGCGGCGCTACGCCCAGCGGGAGTTCGGGCTCGGCGGCCCCCGCGTCACCGTGCGGCTCGCCGACACGCCGCCTGGCGAGGAGGCGCAGGTCGACTTCGGGCACGTGGGCTGGCTCACCGACGTGACCGGCCAGCGGCGCAAGCTCTGGGCGCTCATCGTGACGCTGAGCTACAGCCGGCACATGTTTGTCTGGCCCTCGCTGACGCAGACGGTGGCCGACGTGTGCGAGGGGCTCGACGAGGCGTGGCGCTTCTTCGGCGGCGTCGCGCGGCGGGTGGTCCTCGACAACGCCTCCTCGATGGTGACCGTGCCCAACGCCCAGGCGCCGGTGCTGCAGCGCGCCTTCCGCGAGTACGCTCAGGCCCGGGGGATCCTGGCCGACCCGGCCCGGGTGCGGCGGCCGCAGGACAAGGGCCGTGTCGAGAACGCCGTCCCCTACGTGCGCGAGCGCTGGGCCGACGGCGAGCGGTTCCTCGACCTCGCCGACTCCCGCCGGTCGGCGGTGGGCTGGTGTCGCGACGTCGCCGGGCAGCGCATCCACGGCACCACCCGCGCCGTGCCCCTCACCGTGTTCGAGGCCGAGGAGAAAGCCCACCTCCTCCCGCCGCCGCAGGAGCGCTTCGACGTGCCGATGTGGGGCGTGGCCAAGGTGCACCCCGACCACCACCTGCAGGTGGCGCGCAGCCTCTACTCGGTGCCGACCGCCTATATCGGCCGGCAGCTCGACTACCGGCTCGATTCGAAGACCGTGCGCTTCTACGGCGGCCTCGAGCTGGTGAAGGTGCATGCCCGCGTCGCGCCGGGCAAGCGCTCCACCGACCCGGCCGACTACCCGCGCACCCGGACCGCCTACGCCCTGCGCAGCGTCGACGCTCTCGTCGCGGCCGCCCACCAGCGGGGGCCGTCCGTCGGAGCCTTCGCCCAGAAGCTCCTCGGCGGGCCGCTGCCGTGGTCGAAAATGCGGCAGGCCCAGGCGCTGGTGCGCCTGTGCGACCGGTACGGCGCGGAGCGGGTGGAAGCGGCCTGCCAGCGGGCCATAGGCTTCGACGTCTACGACGTCCCCCGCATCGAGCGGCTGCTCAAGCTGGCGCGGGTCTACGAGGCCGACGGCGAGGCGGCCGGCAAGGTCGTCCAGCTCCCCGGCCGCTTCGCCCGGGCGCCGGAGCTCTTCGCCACCCGGCGGCCGAGCGACGGAGGTGCGCCGTGAAGGCCCGGACCGTGGCCCCGGAGCTCGCCGCCGCCCTCAAGCGCCTGCGCCTCGGCGGCATCCTCCCGACGCTGCCCGAGCGCATCGCCCTCGCCGAGAAGGACGCGACCCCCTTTGACGACCTCCTGCTCATGCTGCTGGTGGACGAGATTGAGCGGCGCCGCGCTTCGGCCGCCCGCAACCGTGCCGTCGAGGCTGGGCTCGACCCCGACATGGTGGTGGAGCGCTGGGACAAGACCGCCAAGGTGCACTTCGACAAGCGCGTCTTCCAGGAGCTGTGCAGCCTGCGCTTCGCCGACGACGCGCGGAACGTGGTCATCCTCGGACCGGTCGGCGTCGGCAAGACCTTCCTCGCCAGCGCCCTCGGCCACCTCGCCTGCAAGAGTGGCTACAACGTGCGCTTCCACCGGGCCGACGCGCTCCTGCGCCTGCTGCGGCAGAGCCGCCTCGACAATTCCCGCGATGGCCTAATGGCCGAGCTCATCGCCGTCGACCTGCTGGTCATCGACGATTTCGCCCTCGAGTCAATGACCCGCGAGGAGAGCCGCGACGTCTACCAGATCTTCGTCGAGCGCACCGGCCGCGCCGCCACCGTGGTCACGAGCAACCGCGACACCGCCGAGTGGCTCACCACCTTCGACGACGCCCTGCTCGCCCAGAGCGCCATCGACCGCTTTCAGAACGCCGCCTACGACCTCGTCATCGAGGGCGAGTCCTACCGTCCGCGGCAGAAGCCCACCATCGACAAGGCCGGCCCGCCCCCGGAACGCCCCGTCGAGAAGCGCCTCGTCCATCCCCGGCAGAAGCGGCATCGGTAGGGCTCGACGCGAGCGACCAATTCATGCGATCAGGAAAGCGGTCGCTCGCGTCTCACCCCGGCCCCATGTGCTTGGCGAGGGGTGGCCCCATGAGCCTGGCGGGTGACATCTGCTGCCCAGGGCGCCCCCGTACGCAAAATCCAGAGCACCGCGTTGAGCACGTCGCGCGGGTCGCGGTAGGGCCGGCCACCCTTTGGCCCAGGCTGCATCGTCTCCGGCTCGGGGATCGACGGCCGGAC
>JAJXUY010000413.1 GCA_021782525.1 Acidobacteriota bacterium
CGGCGTCGCCGGCTGGCAGCGAGACGCTGCAGGCGATGAGCGGGGCGTTCGAGCAGGTGGCGCGGCAGGTGATGCCGTCGGTCGTGCAGGTGTTCGTCAACGGCTACGGGCTCGACCCGGACGCCGGCGACGTGCTCACCAAGCAGCAGGGCACGGCGTCGGGGACGATCGTGGACCCCGACGGGTACATCGTGACCAACGCCCACGTGGTGACGCGGGCGCGGCGGATCCAGGTGCTGCTGCCCACGGTGACCGGCGGCGGCCGCGGGCCGGCGCTGGCCCGGCCCGAGGGGATCAAGCGCGACGCCGAGATCGTCGGCGTCGACACCGCCACCGACCTGGCGCTGCTGAAGATCGACGCGCACGCCCTGCCGGCGCTCGAGCTGGGCAACTCCGACGCGCTGCGCCAGGGGGAGCTGGTGCTCGCGTTCGGCTCGCCGCTCGGCCTCGGCAACACCGTGACGATGGGCGTCGTCAGCGCGGTCGCGCGCCAGCTCAAACCGGACGACATGCTGGCGTACGTCCAGACCGACGCCCCGATCAACCCCGGCAACTCCGGCGGCCCGCTGGTGGACGCGCGCGGCCAGGTCGTCGGCATCAACACGATGATCCTGACCCGCTCCGGCGGCAGCGAGGGGGTCGGCCTCGCGATCCCGAGCAACACCGTGCGCTACATCGTCTCGCAGCTGCGCCAGCACGGGCGGGTGCGCCGCGGCGTGATCGGCATCCAGGTGCAGTCGGTGGGGCCGGTGATGGCGGCGGCGCTCGGCATCCCGCAGTCGTGGGGCGTCATCGTCGCCGACATCGACCCCGACGGCCCGGCCGCCAAGGCCGGGCTGCAGATCGGCGACGTGATCGTGAGCGCGGACTCTCAGCCGGTGGGCGACGTGCGGCAGTTCGGGATCAACCTCTACCACCATCCCGCCGGCTCCACGATCACGCTCGGCCTCCTGCGCGGCACCGGGACGGTCGAGATCAAGGTCGGCGTAATCGAGCGGCCCGAGGACCCCGACACCCTGATGGACATGGTGCGGCCCGAGCAGAACCTGGTGAGCCAGCTCGACGTCCTCGGCGTCACCGTGGACAAGAAGCTGGCGGCCGCGCTGCAGCCGCTGCGCAAGCCGAGCGGCGTCCTGGTCGTGGCGATGTCCGCCGACGCGGCGCCCCCCGCCGACCGCTTCCGGCCGGGCGACGTCATCCACACCGTCAACCGCGCCGCCGTGACCTCGCTCGACGACCTGCGCAAGGCGGTGGCTGGCCTCAAGGACGGTGACCCGGTGGTGGTGCAGATCGAGCGCGACGGGGCGCTCCGGTTCGTCGCGTTCGAGATCGACTGAAGCGCGCCTGCTGGCGGCTTCAGGCCATCTCGGCGAGCAACTCGGCGGTCGAGACGGCGCGCCCGTACATGTTGACGACGACGGCCAGCGCGGCCGCGTGCACGTGCGCCGCCGGCACCTCGACGCCGCCGAAGGCGAGCCCCCGTGTCGCGCAGGCGTCGTGGACCACGGTCACCGCGAAGCCGAGGTCGGCGCCGGCGCGCGCGGCGGCCTCGACGCACATGTGCGTCTGCATCCCGGCGATGACGAGCCGGCCGACGCCGCGGGCGCGCAGCGCCTCGAGCAGGATGGTGCCGCGAAACGCGTTGGCGTGGTGCTTGACGACGACCGGCTCGCCGGGGAGCGGGAGCACGTCGGGGTGGATCCTCGTGGCGACGTCGCCGGAGTCGGGGCACGGCGCCTCCACGCCCTCGGGGAGGTGCTGCACGTGGATCACCGGCCAGCCGCGCCCGCGGAAGCGGTCGAGCAAGGCGCGCGCGTTGCGGCTCGCCGCGACCGGCCCCGACAGCGCCAGGCGGCCACCCTCGAAGTAGAAGTTCTGGATGTCGATCACGAGCAGCGCCGTCGCGTCCATGCCGTCCCTTCTGGTCGCGGATGTTTGACTAGTGAGGGTCGAGCGTGTTGCGCTCGCTGCTCTGGCCGCGGGTCGTTCCGTCATCATGCACCTGGAACTGGGCTTGAACCACCTGGGAGCCCATCGTGACCGCCCCGGCGACGGTCCTCGGGCCACCCACGCCCACGAAGCTCCTCAATTTCTCGATCTCTTTCAGCTTCGCCGCGCTGCCGCTGGTGTAGGCCGAGCGAAACGGGACGGTTTGCCCATCGGTCAGCGTGGCCACGACGCGATAGGTGGGCGCGTTGGAATCAATCGAAAGAGATGGCTGACTCTCGAGGTCGATCGCCGCGATCTGTGAAAAAGGAATGCCTCGCGTGCTCTTGCCGAGCAGCGAGCGCTTGTCCAGGGTGAGTGTTTGCGTGGCCCGATCGGCTGTGATCGTGAACGTTCCGGCTGTGAGGAGCAGCACCACACCGACGACCAAAAACGCCAACGTCAGGCCGTCCTTGACCAGGCTGGACCCCTGGTGCAGCGTGCGGGCGGTGAACACCCCGGCTGCCAGGAACAGGATGCCAAGCAGCCAGCTGACGAACGGGCGATCTCGTATGACCAGGTTAGGATCTCGAGAGTCCATCTTGCCCTTCTTCCTGGAACTAAGTTTGACTTGTAACGTATAGAAATGTCTTCTTTCACCTTGGGGTGATGATACCGCAGTGGCGGGCTCGGTCAAGGGCGTGGTGGATGCGGTCTGGGGCCTCAGGGAGTCGTCGAAGGCCTGGGGCGGCGCTGAAGGCGAGGACGAGGGCAAAGGGAGGTTGGCGAGAGCCATGGTCGGCAGGCCTGCCGGTCAAGGCTCTGACCATCGCGCACGCGTCATGCAAGCGGTGAGGCTCGCCGGCGGAGGCCGCTGCGCGGCACCCGGCGCGTCCCGTTGCCCCGCGGTGTCCCGGTGGACGACAATGAGCGGCATGGCCGCGGCGCCC
>JAJXUY010000414.1 GCA_021782525.1 Acidobacteriota bacterium
CATGCGGATCGGCTCGACGACCTTGATGCGGAACGGCTCGATGATCGTCCTCACGGTCTCCTCCGTGCCTCTTGCCGGCGGCCGGGGCCTGCTCGGGGATCGGGACGCCGGTCGGTCAAAAGCCAGGCGGCCGCGTCACGAGCCGGAGAGGACGCGGGCCCGGCTGTCCGCCTGCGCCCGCTTGGCGTCGTCGGCCTTCGCGGTGGCCTCGAGCTTGGCGGCCTCGTCGAAGTAGCCGAGCGCCGCCTGCGCCTGCTCGTCGGTCTCGAGGAAGACGCGATAGCCGGCGGTGAGCGAGACGCCGGCGTTGAGGACTTCGGAGCGCAGCGCGATTCCGATCTCGCGCCGGTCGGTCGCGTTCGCGAGCGCGGCGTCGATCTCGGCCGGCGAGAGCCACTTCTTCTCGATGACCTGGGCGCGGAACGTCTTGATCACGTCGTCGGTGACCGTGAACGCCTGCGCCGCCGCGGCCTTGTCGGGCTTGTCCGCGAGGTAGCCGACGGCGAAGTGGAAGAACGCCGAGTTGCCGAGGAGGCGCGCCATCCGCTCGGAGTACTCGCCGAGCGCGACCTCGTGGTCGGGGGTGATCCCTCCGCCGCCGAACACCTTGCGGCCGGAGTCGGTGTAGAACACCGGGCCCTTGGGTTGCGGCGCGGGGGCGCCCGGCGCCTCCTCGGGCGGGTGGATGTAGGTGAAGAACGAATCCCAGTCACGCTGGATGCAGCGTCCCGAGGGGGTGTAGTACTTGGCCGTCGTCAGCGCGAGGGCGGCGTCGCGCACCGGGTAGATCGTCTGCACCACGCCCTTGCCGAACGTGGTCTCGCCGACCAGGATGCCGCGGTCGTGGTCCTGGATCGCCCCGGCGACGATCTCGGCGGCCGACGCCGAACCCCGGTTGACGAGGACGACGACGGGGCCGTTGAAGTGCAGTCCGTCGCGGGCGGCGCGGTAGTCCTGCATCGAGTCCGCCGTGCGCCCCTTGGTCGAGAACACCTCCTGGCCGGGCTCGAGCACGATCGAGGCGGTCGCGACCGCCGCGTCGACGAGGCCGCCGGGGTTGTCGCGCACGTCGAGCAGGAGGCGCGTCGCCCCCTCGGCCTGCAGCTTCTCGAGCGCCCGCCGCACCTCGTCTCCGGTGGTGCGGGTGAAGTCGGAGATGCGGACGTACGCGGTGTCCTTGCCGATCATGAACGAGTAGCGCACCGAGTCCGAAGGGACGCGGGCGCGCTGGATCGTGAGCTCGAGCGGGGCGGCGAGGCCCTGGCGGGAGATCGTGATGCGGACCGTGGAGCCCTCGGGGCCGCGCAGCCGGCGCGCCGCCTCGTCGATGTCCATCCCCTCGGTGGAAACGCCGTCCACGCTCTCGATCACGTCGCCGGCGCGCAGGCCGAGACGGGCCGCGGGCGTGCCCTCGACCGGGGTGATGATGGTGATCTTGCCGCCGCGCACCGAGATGATGACCCCGATGCCGTGGAACGACCCCTGCTGGTGCTCGCGCATCCGCGCCCAGGTCTCCGGGCGCATGAAGTTGGTGTGGGGATCGAGGAACGCGAGCATCCCGTCGATGCTCGAGTAGACGATGTCGGCGGGCTCGACCTTCTGCGGGGCGTTGGCCATGACGAGGCGCAGCAGCGCGGTGTAGCGCCGGATGAACGTGTCGGAGGAGGCGAACTCGGTGTGCGTCGCCTGGCCGGCGACCGCTCCGGCCAACGCCCCCGCCCCCACGACCACCGCCGCCAGGAGTCCCCGTCGCAATCCCGTCATCCTGCCCCCTTGGGAACGAGACTGTAGCACACTATACTCGGCCGGCCGGCCGGTGGCCGGCCCGGGTTGGGGGTAGGCGCCATGTTCGGATCGATCGGGCTTCCCGAGCTGTTGCTGATCTTCATCATTGCGCTGCTCCTGTTCGGGCCGCGCAAGCTGCCCGAGATCGGGCGCACCCTGGGCAAGGCGATGAACGAGTTCAAGCGCGCGACCAACGACCTGCAGCGCTCGCTCGAGGAGGAGATCCAGGTCGACGAGCTCAAGAAGGCCAGGCGCGAGGTGGAGGAGGCGGCCACGTTGACCCCGCCGGCCCCGCAGCCGGCGGCGGCCGCGCCCACGGCGGCGGGCAACGCCACGGCGGCACCCGTCGAGGCGGCCGCCGGCGAGGCGGCCGCGGCTCGGCCCGAAGAGAACTCCGGCCCGACGGAGACCTCGTAGGCGATGGCCGAGATGTGGCAGCGGCCAGCCGAGACCGGCGAGGAGCTCAAGCGGATGACGCTCATCGAGCACCTCGAGGAGCTGCGCGCTCGTCTCATGTGGTCGATCGTGGCGGTCTTCGTCGGCTTCCTGCTGTGCTGGTACTGGGCGCAGCCGATCTTCGCCTGGATGGCGATGCCGATCACGCAGTTCCTGCCCGCCGGCGACAAGCTGGCGTTCACCGGCCTGGTCGACCCGTTCATGCTGTACATGAAGGTCGCGCTGCTGGCGGGGGTCTTCCTCGCGTCGCCGGTGGTGCTGTGGCAGTTCTGGCTGTTCGTGTCGCCGGCGCTGTACCGGCACGAGCGCCGGCTGGTGGTGCCGTTCGTCACGCTGACGACCGTGTTCTTCCTCTCCGGCGGCTACTTCGGCTACAAGGTCGCGTTCCCGATGGTGGTGAAGTTCCTGCTCTCCGTCGGCAAGGACTTCCGCCAGGTGATCACGATCAACGAGTACTTCGCGATGGCGAGCAAGGTGATCCTCGGCCTCGGCCTGGTGTTCGAGCTGCCGGTGCTGATCATGGTCCTGGCCCGCTTCGGCATCGTCACGGCGAAGCTCCTGCTCAAGTACTTCCGCTTCGCGGTGCTGATCATCTTCATCATCGCGGCGATCATCACGCCGACGCCCGACAT
>JAJXUY010000415.1 GCA_021782525.1 Acidobacteriota bacterium
AGCGGTGTTCGCGGTCCTGCTCGCCGTGAGCCTGGCGTCGTTCGCGCGCCTGATGGTGGAGCAGCTCTCGCGCTCGTACATGGAGGACGTGCTCCTCTCCGGCAAGGCGCAGGCCGAGGAGCTGGCGCGGCGGCTCGAGGGGAAGGGCAACCTCTACAAGGCGGTCGAGACGCAGCGCGAGGCGCTGGCGCAGATCTCGGCCGCGCTCTCCCGCCAGCAGGTGATCGACAAGGTGCAGGTGTTCAACGAGCAGGGGAAACTGGTTTGGAAGTCCGAGTTCCTCACGGAGGGGGTCAAGGGCGGCTTCCCGCAGGGGAACCTCGAGCTCTCCGTGCCGATCGCCCCGGTCAAGGTCAGCGAGAAGACCAAGACGTACGAGTTCCGCGCCCGGCCGGAGGAGATCGGGACGGTGGTGCTCAGCGTCTCCAAGCCGGCGATCGCGACGCGGATCGCGATCCTGCGGCGCCGCTTGCTCCTCAACGCCGCGCTCGGGGGCGGCACCTCGTTGCTCGTCTTGCTGGGCGCGGTCGTCTTCAGCTGGCACCTGGTGAAGCGCAACGCGCAGCTCGACGCCAAGCGGAGGCTGCACGAGGAGCTGGCCGCGCTAGGCTCGCTCGCGGCCAACCTCGCGCACGAGATCCGCAACCCGCTCAACGCGATCTCGATCAACCTCGAGCTGCTCGAGGAGGACCTCGAGAGCCGCAAGACCCCGGTCGAGACGGTAGGAATGGCGCGCCGCGAGGTCGGGCGACTGTCGCGGCTGGTCAACGATTTCCTGGTCTACGCCCGGCCGTCGCCGCCGGTACTCGAGACGTTCGACGCCGGCGCGCTCCTGCACGACGTCTCGGCGTTGCTGGCGCCCGCCTGCGAGCGGGCCGGGGTCGAGCTGGTGGTCGCGGGCGAGGGTGTGACGGTACGAGCCGACCGGGGCCAGCTCTCCCAGGTGGTGGTGAACCTGGCCCTGAACGCGGTCCAGGCGATGAACGGCGGCGCCGTCCGGCGGGTCGAGCTCTTGGCGCGGCGGGACGGGGAGCGAGTCGTGCTCGAGGTGGCCGACACCGGGCCGGGGATCGTGAAGGCCGAGCTCGCCCGCGTTCGCGAGGCGTTCTTCACCAGGCGCAAGGGCGGCACCGGCCTCGGCCTTGCGATCGCCGACCGCATCGTGACCGCGCACGGCGGCACGCTGGAGCTGGCGAACCGGCCGCAGGGCGGTCTCGTGGCGACGGTCGTGCTGCCGGGCGGGGTGGCGGGGTGAAATGCGTGTAAACTCCGCCGCGGAGGTGTGCATGAGGTGGTTACGGACGTTGCCGCTGGTGGCGCTGGGTCTGCTCGTCAGCTCCGGTGCGTTCGCGATGTTCCGCGCCGCCGACCTGGTCGTCGTTCCGGTGGCGGCGGCGACGCCGGGCCTGAACGGCTCCAACTGGCGGACGGACGTCGACATCATGAACGTGGACACCACGGCCATCGACGTCGAGATCGTGCTGCTGCAGTGCTGCGGGCTCGACAACTCGGCGTGGTTCTACAACATCGCCAACCACCTCGGCGGCCGCAAGGAGGATGGGTTCGGGCACGTCGACGGCAAGCTCGCGGGCATCGCACCGGGCGCCTCGGTCCGCATCAACGACATCATCGCGACCGACTTCGCTCTCTCCAACACCAAGGGAACGCTCTTGATCTTCGCGTACCAGGCCGGGACGCTGATGACGACCAACCCACCCGGGGGCGTCCCTAAGCTGATCGTGGTCAACAGCCGCAGCTACTCGGTCGGCACCGACGCGAGCGGCAACCAGACGACCTACGGCCAGGAGATCCCCGGGCTGCCGTGGTACGACTACATCGACGTCGGCAAGAAGGCGCGCGGGCTCGACCACGCGGTGTTCCAGGGGCTCGAGGAGGACGCGAGGTACCGGACGGCGATCGGAGTGGTCAACGTGTCGGACCCGCAGACGAGCCTCGACGTCGTGCTGACGCTCAACGCCTCCGACGGCACCCAGATCGGCAACACGCAGTACGTCTCGCTGGCGCCCCTCGCCATGGACCAGTACGACCAGGCGATCATCAACCTGTTCGGCAAGAGCCTGTCCGATGCGATCAGCGGCGCGACCCTGACCGCGAGGATGGACGCCTATATTTCCGGAGCCGCGGTCCCGGTGCCCGCCCTGATGGTGTACTGCTCGCGGATCGACAACAACACCAACGATCCGGTGTACCTCGAGCAGTCGTTCACCAAGGAGCTGCCGTGGGACTGCGTGTTCAACGGCAACTGCACCTCGGTGGCATCGGCGCTCGGGCTGTCGCGGTCCCCCGCGGCGGCGCCCGGGCACCTGCGGCCGCCAACGTCGCTGTCGCACTGAGGTCGTCGCGAAATGTGCTAGGATGCTCGACCGTCCGGGCGTCGGACGGCGTCACGGAGAGAAGGGGGTTTGCGCATGGCCAACAAGGACGATCGGCTTCCCGACAACGCGGCGGGCAAGTGGTACGTGGACTCGAGCTGCATCGACTGCGACGTGTGCCGCACCACCGCTCCCAACAACTTCCAGGCGAACGAGGACGAGGGCCACTCCTTCGTGGCCAAGCAGCCCGAGAACGCCGAGGAGTCGGGGCAGTGCGAGGAAGCCAAGGCCTCTTGCCCGGTCGAGGCGATCGGCGACGACGGCGAGTAGCCCGCGAGATCTCACGCAGAGCGCGGCCGGCCTCGAGCCGGCCGTTCTTGTTGTGGCGCCGACGTTGCTTGACACGCCTCCGGCGCGTTTCTAACCTGCCGTTTCGGTAAGGAGGTCGGGTCATGGAGATCAAGGCGATCGGGGTGGTCGGCGCGGGTCAGATGGGTGGCGGCATCGCACACGTGGCGGCGCTCGCGGGAATCGACGTG
>JAJXUY010000416.1 GCA_021782525.1 Acidobacteriota bacterium
GTCGGCGATGACATCCTCCTCGTATCAGGCGGGACTCTGGCCCGCCGTGGTCCTAGCGCTGATGCCGGACGGTGGGAGTATAGCAAAGGGCGTCCGGCGGCCGGGGAGCGACCGGCGGCGGGTCACGGCCGCGCCGGCGGGCGCGTCGCCGACCAGCGGGCGTGCTCGATCTTGATGCAGCGGTCCATCACCACCGTCAAGCCGGCCGCGCGCGCCTTCGCGGCGGCGGCGTTGTGCGCCAGGCCGAGCTGCATCCACACGACGCGGGCGCCTCGCGCGATCGCCCCGTCGACGACCGCGGGGATGAACTCGGGCTTGCGGAAGATGTCCACCACGTCGATGGCGATCTCCGGCGGGATCGCGGCGAGGTTCGGGTAGCTGCGCTCGCCCAGGATCTCGGCGACGGCCGGGTTGACCGGCACGATGCGGTAGCCGTGCCGCTGCAGGTAGGTGGCCACGATGTGCGACTCGCGGTCGGGCTTGTCCGAGAGCCCGACCACCGCGATCGTGCGCGCCGTCGCGAGCACGCCGTCGATCTCCGGGTCGCTCGCGTTTTCGAGAGGGAACTCGCAACTCTGATCGGCCATCACGACCTCCTGCGCCGGTCCCGCTTCGTCCGGACCGGCCGCTACCCCTTCCCCCGCGGCCGGTTCGAGCGCCACACCAGGCCGACGTGGAAGCCGACGTCGGGGCTGTTGTCGAAGATGAACAGGTTCTCGAGCAGCGAGGCCTCGAGCAGCAGGTTCGGGTTGAGCACGCGCTTGAGCCCCACCGTGATCTCGTACGTGTTCTTGGAGAAGCCGCCGAACTGCTCCGCCCCCGGCGAGGTGACGAGCGCCTGCAGCAGCCACGACATGCGCGGCGAGTGGCGGTACTCGACGCCGGTGAACAGCGAGATCTGGTTCGGCTTGAGCCGGACGCCGACCATGTCGTCCCTGGCGTAGTGCATCGCCCCGAGCGCCGCGTAGACGTTGAAGCGGCGCCCGAGGCGCTGACCGGCCGAGACCCCGGCTTCGAAGTCGTAGCCGCCGCTGGAGTACAGCGAGGCCGAGCGTCCGGTCGGGATCTTGAGCACGAACGTCGCGGTCACGGCCGGCGTCGACGCCGTACCGTCGGCGAGCCGGTAGCGCGCGCCGACCGTCGCGTCCTCGATCCCCCAGCCGGCGTCCTCGCCGGTGAGCTCGAACGTGCGCCCGTTCGTGCCGTGGATCAGCACCAGGTAGCGGTTGCGCGGGAACAGCTTGCGGTCCTTGTTGGCGACGTGGAGCAGGCCCTCGAAGTTCTCGATGAAGCGGTCCATGATCCCGCCGCCACGGTAGGACAGCGGCAGGCTGGCCGCCAGCTCCAGCCGGGAGGTCACGCCGTACGACGCGCTCATCGTGAAGCGCAGCGTCTCCGCGTCGATCGTGTAATACTTCGGGTCATAGTCGAAGTAGTTGTTCCAGCTGGTGAGCAGCTCGAGCTGCCACTGGCCCGCGGCGAGCGTCGCTGGACTCCTGGGTGTGGGGGTCAGCCGCAGGATGTTGAGCGGCGACTGCGACCGCAGCTCGAGCGGGCCGAGGCCGACCGCCGGGCTGGTCACGAAGTTCGACACGTCCTGGCCCGCGGCGAGCCCCGCCACGAGCAACGCCGCCGCCGCCGCTACCCGCGCCCGTGCCATGTTGGCCTCCAAGGGAATTCTACCCGAGCGCCGCCGGGTCCGTCGCGACCGGGCCGGGGCGGCGCCGGAACACCAGCGCGCCCCACGCCGCCGCGGCGATGACCAGGACCGCAGCGCCGAGCTGCGGCGCCGCGACCCCCCAGGCGCCGAGCGCCAACTCGGCGGAAAACGGCCCGATGACGCGGGCGAGCGAGCCCAGCCCCTGGAACGCTCCCAGCGCCGCGCCCTGCTCGTCGGCGCGCGCGCTCTTCGATACCAGCGACGACAGCGACGGCATCACGAAGCCGGAGCCGAGCGCCATGATCGGCAGAACGGCGAGGACGGACCCGAGGCGGTAGGCGGCGGCGCCGAGCAGAACGAGCGCGGCGGCGCTCACGGTCAGTCCCGCGACCAGCAGCGTGCGCTCGCCGAAGCGGCGCGAGGCGCGCCCCACCAGGCCTCCCTGCACCGCGGCCGCGAGCAGCCCGAGGTAGACGAACATGAAGCTCACCTGCGCATGGGGGAGGGCGAGCCGGTCGTGCAGGAACTGGGCGAACGTGACCTCGAACGACGCGAGGCCGGCGACGACGAGGAAGCCGATCGCCAGCAGCGGGGCGAGCTCGCGATGGCCAAACGCGAACGCCAGCCGCGCGAACGGGGAGGCGGGAGCGGCCTTGGCGCCGGGCACTGGCTGCGGCCGGGTCTCCGGCAGGAAGAAGATCGTCATCACCCACGCCACGGTCGAGAACGCGGCCGCGCCCCACCCCGGCGCGCCCATGCCGAGCGGCACCAGGGCCCCGGCCAGCGCCGGCCCGGCGATGAAGCCGAGGCCGAACGCCGCCCCGATCATCCCCATGCCGCGCGCCCGCTGGTCCGGCGCCGTCGTGTCGGCGATCACCGCCTGGGCGGTGGCGACGTTGCCGCCGGCGATGCCGGCGAGGAGGCGCGAGGCGAACAGCCACGCGAGCGAGTGCGCCAGGGCGAAGAGCACGGACCCGGCCACCGAGCCGAACAGCGAGATCAGCAGCACCGGCCGCCGGCCGACGCGGTCGGAGAGGCGCCCGAGCAGCGGCGAGAAGATGAACTGCATCGCCGAGAAGGCGGCCATGAGCAGGCCGAACTCCCACGGCGCCGGATGGAAGTGCTCGGCGTAGAGCGGCAGCAGGGGGATCACGATCCCGAAGCCGATGAGGTCCGTGAAGACGATGAGGAAGAGGGTCGTCAGC
>JAJXUY010000417.1 GCA_021782525.1 Acidobacteriota bacterium
AAGCAGATCCAGAAGGAGCTCGGGGACACCGACGACCTCGACCAGGAGGTGCAGCGCTACCGCGACCAGATCGAGGCGCGCGGGCTCCCCGACGAGGCGCGCGGCGAGGCCGAGAAGCAACTCAAGCGCCTGCGCAGCACCCACCCCGACTCGGCCGAGGCCTCCGTGATCCGCACCTACCTCGACTGGCTCACCGGTTTACCATGGCAGGCCCAGTCGAGCGACAACCTCGACCTCGCGCACGCCCGCACCGTGCTCGACGCCGACCATTACGACCTCGAAAAGGTCAAGCAGCGCATCGTCGAGTTCCTCGCCGTGCGCAAGCTCAAGGCGGACAGCAAGGGCCCGATCCTCTGCTTCGTCGGTCCTCCCGGCGTGGGCAAGACCTCGCTCGGCCGCTCGGTGGCCCGCGCCCTCGAGCGCAAGTTCATCCGCATCTCGCTCGGCGGCGTGCACGACGAGGCCGAGATCCGCGGCCACCGCCGCACCTACGTCGGCGCGCTCCCCGGCCGGATCATCCAGGGGATCAACCAGGCCGGGACGTCCAACCCGGTGTTCATGCTCGACGAGATCGACAAGATCGGCGCCGACTACCGCGGCGATCCCTCGGCCGCGTTGCTCGAGGTCCTCGACCCGGAGCAGAACTTCTCGTTCCGCGACCACTACCTCGACGTCGCCTACGACCTCTCGAAGGTCCTGTTCATCGCCACGGCCAACGTCACCGAGACGATCCAGCCGGCGTTCCTCGACCGGATGGAGGTCATCGCGCTGTCGGGGTACACCGAGGAAGAGAAGGTGCAGATCGCCCGCCGGCACCTGATCCCGAAGCAGCTGGCCGAGAACGGCCTGCAGCCCGGCCAGGTGCGTTTCTTCGACACCGGGCTGCGGTTCATGATCGACCGCTACACCCGCGAGGCGGGCCTGCGCAACCTCGAGCGCGAGATCGGCTCGATCTGCCGCAAGGTCGCGGTGCGCATGGCCGAAGGGACCACGGCGCGCGTCACCGTCACGCCGCAGGCCGCCGAGCGGCTCCTCGGTCCGGTCAGGTTTCTCCCCGACGAGCAGCGGCTGTACGACCGGATCGGCGTCGCCACCGGCCTCGCCTGGACCCCGGTGGGGGGCGACATCCTCCACGTCGAGGCGCTGGCGCTGCCCGGCAAGGGCGAGCTGCGGCTCACGGGGCACCTCGGCGACGTGATGAAGGAATCGGCGCAGGCGGCGCTCTCCTACCTGCGGGCCAACGCCGCGACGCTCGGAATCGCGCCCGCGTTCTTCGACGACCACTCGTTCCACGTCCACGTGCCGGCAGGCGCCATCCCCAAGGACGGCCCGTCGGCCGGCGTCACGATGCTGTGCGCGCTCGCCTCGACCGCGATCGGCAAGCCGATCCGCCACGACCTCGCGATGACCGGCGAGATCACGCTGCGCGGCGAGGTGCTGCCGGTCGGCGGGATCAAGGAGAAGGTCCTGGCGGCGTTGCGCGCCGGCATCCGTGACGTCTGCCTGCCGCGCGAGAACCAGCGCGACCTCGCCGAGCTGCCGGCCGCGGCTCGCGCCAAGGCGCGCTTCCACCTCCTCGGTCGCGCCGAGGAGATCCTCCGAATCGCGCTGGTCGAGACGCAACCCGACGTGGCGCCGTGAGTGGCGTGTTCGAGAAGCTGCGGGCGCGTTTCGACGAGGTCGTCGGCGTCCACGAGCGCCCCGAGCGGCTGGCCGCCGCCTGGGCGCTCGGCCTCGCGCTCGGCCTGTCGCCGCTGATGGGCTTGCACACCGTGCTCGCCCTCCTGCTCGCGTTCGCCCTGCGGCTCAACAAGGTCGACGTCCTGCTCGGGACGCTGGTCATCAACCCGTGGACGCTGCCGCTCTACTTCCCCACCGCCGTCTTCGTCGGCAAACGCCTCACCGGCGTCAACGTGCCCCGACTCGTCCTCCCCCGCGCCGAGGAGGTCTTGCACGCGGCGGTGTGGCGGCAGCACGCCCCGTGGCTACGGTCGGTGCTGCTCGCCTGGGGCGTCGGGGCGACGCTGTTCGCCGTCCTCGCCGGCGCCGTGACGTTCGTCGTCCTGCGCCAGGCGATCGTGATCCACCGCAGGCGCCGGCGGCGGCACGAGAGCGGGACATGACGGGGCGCCGTCAGAGCGAGCGAAAGTACTCGATCGTCCGCCGGAGCCCTTCCTCGACGTCGACCTTGGGGCGCCATCCGAGGTACGCGAGCGCGGTCGAGATGTCGGGTTGGCGGACCTTGGGGTCGTCGACCGGGAGCGGCCTGAACTCGATCGGCGCCGAGGTCCCGACCAGGCGGCGGATCGTCTCGGCGAACTGCAGCACGGTCATCTCGCCGGGGTTGCCGATGTTCACCGGGTCGGGGATCTCGGAGAAGAGCAGGCGAATGATCCCCTCCACCTCGTCGTCCACGTAGCAGAACGAGCGCGTCTGCGAGCCGTCGCCGAACACCGTCAGCGGCTCACCCGCCAGCGCCTGCGAGATGAACGCGGGGACGACGCGCCCGTCGCGGACCCGCATCCGGGGACCGAAGGTGTTGAAGATCCGCACGATCCGCGTGGCGACCCCGTGGTAGCGCTGGTACGCCATCGTCATCGCCTCGGCGAAGCGCTTCGCCTCGTCGTAGACGCCCCGCGGCCCCACCGGGTTGACGTTCCCCCAGTACCCCTCGGGCTGCGGGTGCACCAGCGGATCGCCGTACACCTCGGAGGTCGAGGCGAGCAGGAAGCGCGCACCCTTCGCCTTGGCGAGCCCCAGCGCCTTGTGGGTCCCGAGCGAACCGACCTTGAGCGTCTGGATCGGGAGCTCGAGGTAGTCGATCGGCGAGGCCGGAGAGGCGAAGTGGAGGACGAAGTCCACC
>JAJXUY010000418.1 GCA_021782525.1 Acidobacteriota bacterium
TGGCCAGCGTCTCGAGCCGCTCCCACGCCCACGCGGCGGCGAGGAGCACGAGCGCGTACGCGCGGCCCTCGCTCGACCAGGCCACCGCGAGCGGGTGAGCGGCTAGGAAGGCGCCCGTCCACCAGCCCGCGGCGGGGCCGGACGAGCGCCGGGCGGCGCGGGCTGCGAGCAGCACGGCGGCGGTGCCTGCGAGGACGGACACCGTCCGCGCCGCCGCCAGCCCTGGGATGCCGAGGCTCGCGACGAGCTTGACCAGGAGGTAGGGGAGCGGCGGCCCGGAGTCGAGGCGAAGCGCGGCCATGAGCTCGGCGAACGGGAGGCGGGCGGCCCAGGCGGTGAAGTACTCGTCGTGCCACGGGTGGCGCAGCAGCGCGCCGGCGAGGCGCGGCGCAAGCGCGGCGAGCGCGAGGCCGGCCCAGCTCAGCCGATCGACCGATCCGCGGGACACGCCGTCAGTCTCGTCCGCCCTCCGGCGACCGTCAAGGCGCGCGTATCATGCCGCCTCGTCGTGTCGCGTCCCGGAGGTGGGTATGCGCCGTCTCGGTTCGCTCCTGCTGCTCTGTGCCGCACCGCTCCTCGCCGGTCAGGGGACTTTGACGATCGCGCGGGTGTGCGCCGACCCCCCGCTCGACGGGGTGCTCCCGGCCGAGGTGCAGTGGCTTCCCGGCGGGACGCGCTTCGCCTTCCTCGCCAAGCGAGGCAGCGGCCCCAAGGCACCGGCGGCGCTGATCGTCGAGGACACGGCCTCCGGCGCGCGCCGCACCGCTCTCGACGACGACAGGCTGCCGGCGTTCGGCGCGGGGAAGGATGCGGTCAAACCGCGGCTCGCCGGCTACCGGCTCGCGCCCGACGGCGCCTCGGCCGTGCTGGAGGGCGGCGGCGACCTCTTCCTGGCGACGCTCGCGGACGGACGTGTCCGCCGCCTCACGGACACGCCGGGCAAGGAGGAGCTCGCCGAGTTCTCCCCCGACGGGCGCCGGCTGTCGTTCGTGCGCGACAACGACCTCTACGTGATCGACCTCGCCTCAGGCGCCGAGACGCGTCTGACCAATACCGGCTCGCCCGACCGCTACAACGGCAAGCTCGACTGGGTGTACGAGGAGGAGCTGGCCGGGCGCAAACCGATCGGGTACGTCTGGTCGCCCGACTCGCGCCGGATCGCGTACCTGACCCTCGACGACCGCAAGGTGCCGCGCTACCCGATCGAGGACCGGCTCCCGGTCCATCCCACGACGACCTGGCAGCACTACCCGCAGCCCGGCGACGCCAACCCGGTGGCCGGCGTGTCGGTCGTCGAGGTCGAGGGGACGACCGGCACGCGGGCCCGGCGCGACCTCGCCTGCGGTGGCGCCGAGTACGTGCCGCGGTTCGGCTGGACGCCGGACGGCCGGGCGGTGTGGTACGAGCTGCTCGACCGCGCCCAGACCAGGCTCGAGCTGGTGCGCGAGGACGTCAGCGACGGCCGGCGCGCGCCGCTGGCGGTGCAGCGCGATCCGGCGTGGGTCAACGTCGCCGAGGGCCCGCACCTCTGGCGCGACGGCCGCCTGCTGTGGAGCTCGGAGGAGAGCGGCTTCCGCCACCTGCTGACCGTGGCGCCCGACGGCCGGCAGCGGCCGGTCACCAGCGGCGCCTGGGAAGTGACGGCGGTCGACGCGGTGGGCGGGGAAGGGGGCTGGATCTACTTCACGGCCACCGAGGCCGGGCCGCTCGAGCGCCAACTCTACCGCGTGCGTCCCGACGGGAACGGTTTCGCGCGCCTGACCCGGGAGCCTGGCACGCACTCGGCGGACGTGGCGCCGGGCGGGGCGTTCGTCCTCGACACCTGGTCCACCGCCTCGCGCCCCCCCGAGATGCGGGTGCTCGCCGGCGACGGCCGCGTGCTACGCACGGTCGCGCCGGTAGCTGCGCCGGAGCTCGGCGGCCTCGCCCTCGGGACCACCGAGTTTCTCACCGTGAAGGCGGGGGACGGCACGACGCTGGACGCAGCGCTGCTCAAGCCGGCCGATTTCGATGCGACGAAGAAGTACCCGGTCGTGGTCTACGTCTACGGCGGCCCGCACGCGCAGGTGGTGCGCGACGCCTGGGGGAAGCAGACCGGGTTGTTCCACCAGGTCCTCGCGAGTCGTGGGTTCCTCGTGTTCTCGCTCGACAACCGCGGCTCGGCGGCGCGCGGGCGCGCGTTCGAGCGCGCCCTGCTCCGCCGCTTCGGCAAGGTGGAGCTCGAGGACCAGCTGGCGGGGGTCGCATACCTCAAGACGCTGCCGTACGTGGACCCCGACCGGATCGGGATCTGGGGGTGGTCGTACGGCGGCTTCATGACGTGCTACGCGCTCACCCACGCTCCCGGGGTCTTCGCCGCCGGCGCCGCCGTCGCGCCGGTGACCGACTGGCGGCTGTACGACTCGATCTACACCGAGCGCTACCTCAAGCTTCCGGCGGAGAACGAGGCCGGGTACGCCGATTCCTCCCCGGTGAACCGGGCCGCGGCGCTTTCCGGCGCGCTCCTGCTGCTCCACGGCACCGGCGACGACAACGTGCACTGGGGGAACACCCTCGAGCTCGTCGACCGGCTGTACCGGGCCGGGAAGCCGTACGACCTGCAGCTGTACCCGAACAAGACGCACTCGATCCTCGGGCCGGAGGCGCGCACGCACCTGTACCGGCGGATCGCGGCGCACTTCGAGCGCTGGCTGCGGCCGTGAGCCGTGCCCGCCGGCGCGCTCGCCTTGCCGCCGCGCGGCGTGGCCGGTAGACTCTGACCGCTGCGCCGGCCGGCGCGGCGCGGGAGGGACGATGCACATCGCGGTGGTTGGGAGCGGCTACGTCGGGCTGGTCACCGGCGCGTGCCTGGCCGACTTC
>JAJXUY010000419.1 GCA_021782525.1 Acidobacteriota bacterium
TACCACGTTCGACCCCGCGACCGGCCAGCCCGGCCAACCGCTCCCCGCCAGTCTCAAGGGGCCGCTCGATCTCTGGCTGCGGGTGCTGCCGGTCCCGACCAGCACCATCGATACGCGCGTCGATTTCGACCCGGTGACCAACAAGCTGCAGAGCACCTCCCTGTCGGGCGGTTGGGGCCAGGGGGCGAACGCACTCAACCTCACCTGGTACTCGAGCTACGGCACCAACGGAGAGGTGACCTCGTCGCAGACGCGTCTCTTCTTCGGGCTGGCGCCCGGCCACGTGCCGTGGCGTCTCGAGAGCCAGATCGCCTACGACATTCACCAGCACCAGCTGCTGCAACAGAGCTACGTGTTCCGCTGGCGCGGCAGTTGCTGGAGCGCGATGTTCGAGCTGCGCGACTATCGCATCCAGCCGTACCAGACCCGCGACTACCGCATCTCGATCGACCTCACGGGTCTCGGCACCTTCCTCGACATCAAGGGCGCGCTCGCCTCGTTCGCCCACTGAAACCCCGCGCCGGGTCGGTTGCGGGCGGCGCGGCCGTGGTGTAAGCTTCGCGCTCGTCAGGTCGGGGCGTAGCTCAGCCTGGTAGAGCACACGGTTCGGGACCGTGTGGTCGGAGGTTCAAATCCTCTCGCCCCGACCAACCTCCCCTCTTATGCGGCGCCGTCGCGGTGCGTGGTCGATCGGCCCCGGGCGCCCGAGGCCCGGTTGGCACGGTTCTCGCTTGTCGGCTAGAGTGCGGCGCCGGATCGAGGTCGCACCCGGGCGCCGGACGTGCCGGCGCCTGTTGCATCTGGTCGGCGGGCTCCGGGGGAGACCCGGCGGCGTGCCGTTGTGGCAGGCCACGACGGCACCGCGACCGGCGAAAACGGCGGCGCGCGGCGAGGCGGGTGACCAGAACGGTCCCCGGCGATGGGAGACGGGAGATGCGGACAGCGCTGAGGAACCTCGTAGTGATCGGAGCCGGGCTCGTCGCGGCGATGCCAGTGTCGGCGCAGGCGGAGCCGAAACCGCCGGCGGCGGACGTCGCGGTCCGGAAGGCGTGCGCCGCGGCCGGCGGCTTGGAAGCCTTCAACAAGCTAGGGATCGTCGGCATCGCGAGCCGGAGCGAGGAGGTCACGCAGGACGGGCACATTACGAAGAGCGAGAAGGACTATTTCTTTTCCACCCCGGGCCCGACTCCAGGTCGAATGGAGATCCCACAGGCCAAAGTTATCGCCGCCGACGATGACAGCGGCGGGTGGGCGTTGATCGCGGGCCGGCCTGACAGTCGCCCCGCGACGGTGCAGATGGTTAGGCGGTCGCTACGGGCTGCGCTGTTCCCCTTGCTGCTGCCTTTCTCCCTCACCTGGGAGGGGGTGAGTGTGACCGGGGTAACCGCCGGAACGGCCGGAGGACGGCCGGTCTGGAAGCTCGCCGTCGAGTTGCCGCACACGTTCTTCGACACGCCGCAGATCTCGACCTCGTGGACGGTGGCGCTCGACCGCACGACGTTCGCCGTGGTGCAGGCCGAGAGCCCGTTCACCGATCTCGGCAAGGGGGTCACGGCCGACGGGATGCTGTTCCGCTGGAACGACCCGGTCAAGGTCGGAGGGGTCACCTTCTACACCGAGCAGCGTGTCACCGGCCTCGACGAGGTCGGCCGCGAGAAGAGCCACAGCCGGATCGACCGCTGCCAGTACCACTTGATGCCGGCGGACGACGCGGCCAAGATGTTCGGCAATCCGATCCCGCCCGACCAACGCCCGAAGCCGCCGGCGATGCAGCCGCCGCCCGCGGGCCCGCCGGCGACGCCGCAAGGTTGAGCCGGAGAGCGCCCCGGTGCGGGCGGCGGCGCCTCGGCAGCGACCTCCGGGGTCGGGGGGGTACACTGACGCCGGCGGCGGCGCCGCCGGGGAGGCGCGCGTGAGCGGGTGGTTCTCTCGGGTCGCAGTGATCGTGCTGGCTTCGACGGTGGTGCTCGCCGGACGGGGCGCGGCGCAGGAGGCCGCCGGCGCGCAGCTGAAGGAGCTCCGGCAGGCACAGGAGAACCTCGATCACAGGCTCGACGAGCTGGCCAAGGCGATCGACGACGTGGCGTGGTTCCAGCGCGTCGGCGACATCGCCGTCGTCGACAAGTGGCGCATCGCCGGGCCGCCGGAGGCCAACCCGGCCAACCCGACCGCCCCCGGCGCCACCAACCCGGTCAGGTTCTACGTCTACACGTTCGTGCCGCGCGACCGTAAACCGGGTGAGAGGTTGCCGATGCTGATCCTGCCCCACGGGGGCGTGCACGCCGATTTCACCACCTACCACGCCCACATCATCCGCGAGCTAATGGCGCAGGGGTACGTGGTGGTCGCGCCGGACTACCGCGGCTCGACCGGTTACGGTCGCGACTTCTACGAGCTCATCGACTACGGCGGCCGCGAGGTCGACGACATCCACGCGACCCGCGATTGGGCGCTCGAGAACTTCGACTTCGTCGACCCGGCGCGCGTCGGCCTCATCGGGTGGAGCCACGGCGGGCTGATCGTGTTGATGGAGGCGTTCGCCCACCCCAAGGAGTACGCCTGCGTGTTCGCCGGCGCTCCGGTGTCCGACCTCGTCCAGCGCATGGGCTACGAGGGGAAGAGCTACGAGGACGAGTTCTCCGCCCCGTACCACATCGGCAAGACGGTGCACCAGGACATCGCCGAGTACAAGCGTCGCTCTCCGGTCTGGAGCGCCGACAAGCTCGCGTCGCCGCTCCTCATCCACACCAACACCAACGACGAAGACGTGAACGTCATCGAGGTCGAGCACCTGATCCAGGCGCTCAAGGCCGCGGGGAAGCCGTTCGAGTACAAGGTCTATCAGAACGCGCCGGGA
>JAJXUY010000420.1 GCA_021782525.1 Acidobacteriota bacterium
GTTCGCCATCTACCCGTGGGCCACGCCGTACGGCAAGGTCGCCCGCCTGGTGTGCGACGTCTACAACACCGACGAGAGCCCGTTCGCGGGCTGCCCCAGGCTCGCGCTCAAGCGGGTCGTGGAGCGCGCCTCCAAGCGCGGCTGGGCGATGATGGCGGGCCCCGAGGCCGAGTTCTTCCTCTTCCGCCGCGACGCGACGGGCCGGCCCAACCACGAGGTGCACGACGTCGGCGGGTACTTCGACCTGACGCCGGTCGACCTCGGCGAGGAGGCGCGCCGCGACATCGTTGAGGTGCTGGAGCGCATGGGGTTCGAGGTCGAGGCGGCGCACCACGAGGTCGCCCCCGGGCAGCACGAGATCGACTTCAAGTACGCCGACGCCCTGGCGACCGCCGACAACATCGTCACTTTCCGTTTCGTGGTCAAGAAGGTGGCGATGGACCACGGCCTGCATGCGACGTTCATGCCGAAGCCGATCTTCGGCGTCAACGGGTCGGGGATGCACACGCACCAGAGCCTGTTCGACCGCAAGGGGAACAACATCTTCTACGACCCCAAGGGACCGTACCAGCTCTCCAAGGTGGCGCGCGGCTACATCGCGGGCATCCTGGAGCACGCCCGCTCCTTCGTGGCGGTCACCAACCCGCTCGTCAACTCGTTCAAGCGCCTGGTGCCGGGGCACGAGGCGCCGATCAACGTCGCCTGGTCGGAGAAGAACCGCTCGCCGCTGGTCCGCGTTCCCGGCCGGCGCGGCACCGGCACCCGCTGCGAGGTGCGCGTCCCCGACCCGTCGTGCAACCCCTACCTGGCGCTGGCGGTCATGCTGGCGTGCGGCCTCGACGGCGTGCACCGCGGCCTCGACTGCGGCGAGCCGGTCAACCGCAACATCTTCGAGATGTCGGAGCGGGAAAAGCGGCGCCTGAAGATCAAGGAGCTGCCGGCGAACCTCTCCGAGGCGCTCGACAACCTCGAGCGCGACGCCGTCGTCCAGGACGCGCTCGGCGAGCACATCTACTCCAACTTCCTGCGCAACAAGCGCGAGGAGTGGCACCGGTACATCTGCACCGTGCACGAGTGGGAGCGCGAGCAGTACCTGGAAGAGTACTAGGGCTGCGGGTCCCGGGCTCCGGAAAGATGTGGCCCGTGGTCAGTGGTCCGTGGCCCGTGGTCAGTGGTCCGTAGAGGACGGGGCGCGGTGGCTGAACGGCTGCAGGGGCTGGAGATCGTCGCCGCGCTGAAGGGCGTGGCGACGATCGTGTCGGAGGCGGGGCGGACGCCCGCCTAGCGCAGCAGAGCGAAGGCGAGCGCCGTGGCGCCGAGGACGACCCACACCGCGTTGACGCGCAGGCGCAGAGCGGCGAACGCGGCCGCAGCCACGACGACCTCCCAGGGGCCGACGAGCGAGCTCCTGGCGACCGCGGCGAGGACGTACAGGAGCATGGCGATGAACGCGGCCAGCAAGCCGCTCACGGCGTTGCGGACGCCGGCGAGGTGGCGGACGCGGGCGAAGCGGGGCGCGATCAGCACGAGCAGCAGCGGCGAGGGCAGGAAGACGCAGACCGTGGCGAAGATCGCCCCGGCGAGGCCGCCGACCCGGTAGCCGATGAACGTCGCCGTGATGATCACCGGGCCCGGGGTGATCTGGCCGAGCGCCAGCCCGTCGATGAACTCCTTCGAGGTGAGCCAGGGGTGCGCCGCGCTGCGGACCACGTCCTGGAACATCAGGGCGACCGCCGTGTAGCCGCCGCCGAACGCCAGGAGGTTGATCTTGGCCATGGTCATGCCGAGGACGGGAAACACGGGAGAGACGAGGCGTGACGCGGGCAGCGCCACGGCGAACGTGAGTGCCACGCCGGCGGTGACCAGCACGGTTCTCCGGTACCCGTCGTCCGTCGCAACCCGGCCCAGGGTCGGGGGATCGGGTGCGGCGGCCCTTTCCCCGTTCGACGGCCAGACCAGCCCCCCCAGCACGCCGGCGAGCGCAGCGGCGGCGAGCACGAGCAGCGTGCCGGCTCCGGCGAAGAACCCCGCGGCCGCGCCGGTCGCGATGACGAGCCCCTGCCAGTTCCGGATCGCCGGCTGCGCCATCGAGAGGATCGACTGGACGACGATCGCCACCACGGCGGCCCCGAGACCACGGAACGCCCTGGCCACCACCGGCAACCCCTCGAAGCGGAAGTACGCGGCCGAGAGGGCGAGCATGAGCACGAACGAGGGCGCGACGTACGCCGCCGTCGCCACCGCGGTGCCCGGGCCCCTGTGGAGCCGCCAGCCGACGTGGGCGGCCGTCATGACCGCGACCGGCCCCGGGAGCATCTGGGCGAACGCCAACGACTCGCCGAACTCGCTCTCCGACACCCACCCTTTGTCGAGAACCACGACCTCGCGGATCTGCGCGACGATCGCCGGCCCGCCGTAGCAGGTGGCGCCGATCCGGAAGAACGTCCCCGCGAGCCTGGCCAGACCTACCCGCACGCCGGCCTCCGCCATGCAGCTCTGGCGCCAGTGTGTGGCATCCCCCCGCTCGGGTCAACGCCGGCGCGTGCCGCGGGGCGCTCGCCAGCTCGGCCCGCGCCGAGCCCCCGTGCCGCTCAGGCCAGCGCCAGGATCTCGACGAGGGCGCGCGCGTTGTTGTGGCGCGGGTCGCGCGCGGCGAACAGGAGAGTCACGGCGACGGCGTCGGCGGCGAGGCGTTGCAGGCGGGCCGTGTGCTCGTTGCCGGCGAGTTCCTGCCGGTAGCGCTCGACGAACTCCCGGTAGCGCGGCGGGGCGTGCCCGAACCAGCGGCGCAAGCTGTCCGACGGCGCCAGCTCTTTCGCCCACCAGTCGATGCGGGCGTCTTCCTTGGTCA
>JAJXUY010000421.1 GCA_021782525.1 Acidobacteriota bacterium
GAGGCGCGCGCCGTGACGGCGCACGAGGTCGGTCACGAAGCGATCGCGGGCGAAGATCCCGCCGGCGGTGATCTTCCAGTTCCCGATCGCGTCGTCCGCGGCGACGTCGCAGCCGGCGAGATAGACCACCAGGCCGGGCCGGAACGTCTCGAACACGCCCGGCAGCTCCTTGAGCAACGTGCCGAGGTAGAGCTCGTCGCCGACCCCCGCCCCGAGCGCGATGCTGGTCGAGGCGACGGCCGCGGTGTCGCCCCAGTGATCGTTGTGGATCGAGAGCGTGTGCACGGTCGGATCCGCGGCGAAGATCTCGCGGGTGCCGTTGCCGTCGTGGAGGTCGAGGTCAACCACCAGCACGCGCTCGGCGAAGCCGCGCCGGCGCAGGCGGGCGATCGCCATGGCGACATCGTTGAAGACGCAGAACCCCATGCCGGCGCGGCGCCCGGCGTGGTGGAAACCGCCGCCGAGGTTGATCGCGGCGCAGCGCGCCGCCAGCGCCCAGCGCGTCGCCTGAATCGTGCCGCCGGCCATGAGGCGCTGCAGCTCGAGCACCTGGTCGAGCTCGTCCTCGCTCACCTCCAGGCCGAGGATCCTGGTCAACGTCTGGGGGCGCTGCAGCGCCTCCAGGTACTCGGGGGCGTGCACGAGCAGCACGTTCTTCAGCGCCGCCGGCTGCGGCACCGAGATCTCCTCGCGCCGGATCAGCCGCTCGTCCGCGAGGAAGGCGAGGATGCGGTCCGCCCGCAGCGGGTCGAGCGGCACGCCGGTGAGGTTGCGCTCGTACGCCGGGTCGTAGATGAAGCGCACGCCCGGCGGCCGGACCGCGTAGCGCAGGCGCCGCCACTGGCGCCGCAACGCGCGGCTCAGCCCGCCGGGCGCGCGCTCGCCTTTCCCCTGCTCCATTGTCTCAGTATAGGCGCGCGCCGACGCCGGGCGGCCGTTCCCGCTGCGGCCCCGGGGGGAGGCGCCGAACCCCGGTTGCCGGCCGCCGGCTGCCCCACCGGCCCACCCTCGATCACAGGAAATCCGAGCAGGAGAGGTAGTAGCCGCACGCCCGGTTCGGGCAGACCAGCTTGCAGGAGCGGTCGGTCAGGGACGCGCCGCAGTTGGGGCAGACGCGCAGCGCCGGGCTCTCCCCACCCTGATCGGGCGGGGGCTCGGGGTCGCAGCCTGATTCGCGCTCACCAGCATCGTTTGCGGCTTTCGTCACGTTCGGACGCTAGTCGGAACGCACCGCGCTGTCAAGAATGCGTCTCAGGAGACGCCGTTCCGCCGCGCCAGGCCGGCGCAGCCGGGTCAGTGCGCCGCGGGCACCAACGTCGGGGCGCCCGAGCGGGCGTCGATCACCGACGCGAAGGCGAAGAACGGCACGGTGCCGGTCAGCTCGGCGCGCGCGTGCTCGCCGCGCGGGACGCCGAGCGCGTGCAGGGCGTCGTCGAGCTGCAGATAGCCGCCGGGGGCGAGCTTGTACGCCTCCTCGCCCGCCAGCTCGCCGTGCTGGAGGTACAGGCGCACGTGCACGACGCCGTTCTCGGTAGACGGGTTAAAGAGCGCGATGTTGGTGCGGAACGCGGGCGTGCGGCGCAGGCCGACGAGCTCGGCGGTCTCCCCCGGTCGCGTCGCGGCGCTGCGCGCCAGCGCCGGCATCCCCTGGCCGAACGAGCCGCGTCCGGCCGCGTTGAACACCCGTGTGAACACCACCACGCCGGGGGTCGTGACGAAGCGGAGGACGCCGATCCCGCCCTCGGGCACGAGATCGTTGCGGTACACCGTCGTGCCCGGCGGCAGGTCCTCGGGGGCCGGGTCCGCGCGCAACCCGTCGAGGTTGGGCTGCCCGGCGGGGAGGAACACGACGCCGTACGAGCCGGTCTCGACCGTGGGGTTGCTGATCCACACCTCGGTGTTCCACCAGGAGCCGTCTTGGCCCGGCCGCTGCGCCACCATCGGCACGAACAGCTCCTCCGCGCTCGCGAGGCCGCAGGCGGCGACGAGGGCGGCACCAAGGATGAGACGGCGCATCGTGCCTCAGGATACGTCGGCCCGGGCGGGCGCGCAAGGCCGGACCGGCCCGCGCCCCGCCGGTGTGCTACGGTGCCCCGGAGGGTACGGTTCCGGTCGGCGGCGGCGTGCCGGCTGCCTGCGCGCCCGGGGGAGGATGGCGATCGATGGCGATCGAACTCGTCACCGCGGGCGAGTCGCACGGCCGCGAGGTCGTCGCGGTGCTCTCCGGCGTTCCCGCCGGCCTCCGTCTCGACCGGGACGGGATCGACCGCGAGCTGGCGCGGCGGCAGCACGGTCACGGCCGCGGCGGCCGGCAGAAGATCGAGCACGACCGCGTCGAGGTGCGTGCCGGGTTGCGCGGCGGCGTCACGCTCGGCTCGCCGCTCGTGCTCGCAATCCCCAACCGCGACTGGGAGAACTGGGCGCAGGTGATGGACGCCTGGCAGGTCGATCCCGCGGCGGCCGCCCGGCGAAGGCTGACCGCCCCGCGCCCCGGACACGCCGACCTCGCCGGCGCCTGGAAGTACGGCCACGATGACCTGCGCGACGTGCTCGAACGCGCCTCCGCGCGCGAGACCGCGGCGCGGGTCGCCGGCGGCGCGGTGTGCCGCCAACTCCTGGCGCTGTGCGGTTGCGAGATCCGCTCCGGCGTGCTCGCGCTCGGCGCGGTCGCGCTGACCGAGGGCCCGCCGACGTTCGCCGATCTCGGCCGCGTCCGCGACGACTCGCCGCTGCGCACGGTCGCGCCCGAGCGCGAGGACGAGCTCGTGGCCGCGGTCGACCGCGCCAAGCACGCGGGCGAGACGCTGGGCGGGGTCGTCGGTGTGGTCGCGCGCGGCGTCCCGCCGGGGC
>JAJXUY010000422.1 GCA_021782525.1 Acidobacteriota bacterium
TCCCCTTTTCCCGCAACTCCTCACGTTCGCCTCTCCACTGTCCGGGGCTCGCCGAGCATGGACCTGCGGCGAGGGAAGGCGCACAATCGTCCAGCACACGCCGGCACGTTGCGCGGTCGCCGCGGAGGTGAACGATGGGGATCGACCCGAAGGCGCTGTGGACGATGTCGTACGGCGTGTACCTGGTGACCGCGCGCGCCGGGGGGCGGGCCAACGGCCAGGTGGCCAACTCGGTCTTCCAGGTCACCGCCGAGCCGGCGCGGCTCGCCGCCGCCATCAACAAGGAGAACTTCACCCACGACCTGATCCGCGACGGCGGCTGGTTCGGCGTGTCGGTGCTCGCCGACAGCGTTCCGATGGAGCTCATCGGCGTGTTCGGCTTCAAGTCCGGCCGCGACGTCGACAAGCTCGCGCACGCCACGGTGCGAGACGGCGCGCACGTGCCGCTCGTCATCGACCACGCCGTGGCCGTCGCCGAGGCGCGGGTGCTGGCCGCGGCCGACGCCGGCACGCACACCCTGTTCATCGGCGAGGTCGCAGCCGCCGAGGTCCTCTCCGGCGCGGCGCCGCTCACCTACGCCGCGTACCACGCCCGCAAGGGGCGGGCGCCGAAGAACGCGCCGACGTACCGCGGCGAGATCGAGCCGCCCGCGCAGGCTCCGACCAAGGCGCCGGCCGTCGCTTCGACGTGGACCTGCGGCGTCTGCGGCTACACGTACGACCCCGCCGAGGGCGACCCGGCGCACGGCATCGCGCCCGGCACCCGCTTCGACGACCTCCCCGGCGACTGGGTCTGCCCCGTCTGCGGCGCCCCGAAGGACGCGTTCCTCCCGGATTAGGCCTGGTTCAGGAGCGCCGAGGAGAGCGAAGAGGCAGCAGCAAGGTCAAAGGGAAGAAGGGAAACGGCGAAGGAAGGACAAAGGCCCGCGCCGACCTGCCTTTCCTTTTTCCGTCTCTCTCGGCCCTTCACCAGCGCCCGCGCACGCCTCACCGGTCGGCGCCGCTGCCGTAGCGACGGAGCTGCTCGGCCATCTCCGCCAGTCGGGCCGCGCAGCGTCCGAGCACCGTGTCGGGCGGGAACGAGCCGTCCGGGCCCCGCTCGCCCGCGGACGCCCCGGTGAGCAGCTCGATCCCCTCCTCGACGCGCGCGACCGCCCACAGGTGGAACCGCCCGCTCTCGACGGCCGTCACGACCTCGGGGTCGAGCTGCAGGTCGGCGACGTTCGCCTCCGGGATCACGACGCCCTGCGTCCCCGAGAGGCCGCGCCGGCTGCACAGGGCGAAGAACCCCTCGACCTTCTCGTTGACGCCGCCGATCGCCTGGATGCGCCCGTTCTGGTCGACCGAGCCGGTGACCGCGAGGTCCTGCCGCAGCGGAACGCCGGAAAGTGCCGACAGGATCGCGTACACCTCGGTGGAGGAGGCGCTGTCGCCGTCCACCCCGCCGTACGACTGCTCGAACGCGATCGACGCGCTCATCGACAGCGGCGCCTCGGACGCAAACGTGCCGCGCAGGAACCCGGTGAGGATCAGGACGCCCTTGTCGTGGGTGCTCCCCGACATGCGCGCCTCGCGCTCCACGCTGATGACGCCCTCGCGGCCGAGGCCGACCCGCGCCGTGACCCGGCCGGGCAGGCCGAACGCGTGGTAGCCGAGGTCGTACACGGCGAGACCGTTGATCTGGCCAACGGTGCTCCCCGCGCTCGCGATCACCAGCACGTCGTCGAGCATCATCTCGGTGAGCTTGTCCTCCGGGAGGGAGTGGCGGTCGCGGCGTTCCCGCAACGCGGCGCGCACGTGCTCGACGGTGACCTGGGCACCGTCCCGCTGGCGGGCGAGGAACGCCGCCTCGCGGAGGATGTCCGCGACGTCCGAGAAGCGCGCCGAGATCCGCTTGCGGTTGTGCGCCAGGCGGACGGCTTCCTCCACCAGGGCGGCCATCCCGCTGCGGTCGAGCTGCGGCAGCCTTTCGTCATGGACGATCTTGGCCATCAGCGCGAGGAAGTCGGCGACCCGCTCGCGGCCGTTCGGCATCTCGCTGTCGAAGTCGCACAGCACCTTGAAGATCTTGCGAAACTCCTCGTCCATCTCGTGGAGCAGGTCGTACAGCGCGCGGTCGCCGATCATCACGACCTTGACATCGATCTCGACCGGCTCCGGCTGGAGCGCCTGCCCGGAGATCGCGAACAGGATGTCGCGCGGCCGGATCACGACCCGGCGGTAGCGCAGGGCGCGCTTGAGCGCCGGCCACACCCCCGCCTCGGAGAGCGCGTCGAAGGCGTTGACGACGAGGAAGCCGCCGTGGGCCCGCAGCAACGAGCCGGCGCGGATGCGCATGTGGTCGGAGGTGGAGTGCAGGTTCGGCCCGACCTTCGCCTCCACGGTACCGAACAGGTTGCCGTGCGACGGCTCGGTCTCGATCACCACCGGTCGCCCGCTGGTCGCGCCGTTGTCCACGACGACGTTGACGCGGTAGCGCAGGAGCGGGTCGCTGTCGTCCCCGTCCTTGGTCACGAACAGGTCGAGGTGGTCGAGCATGTCCGCGAGAACATCGTCGAGGTACCCGCCGGCGCGCGGCTCGCCGACCTCGCGCGCCACCGCGCCGAGCGCCTGCTTGAGGATCGGCTCCACCGTCGAACGGCGCAAGTTCTCGGCCCGGGCCACCATCTCGTCGCGTAGCGTCATCACCTCGTGGTAGACGCGCTGCAACTCCTCCGACAGTTTGCCGTGCCCGCGCTCCAGCTCGGCGGCGCGCTCGCGGTCGACCTTCCCCTCCTCGGCCAGGCTCTGCAGCTTGTCCAGGGTGACCGGACGATCCTCGACCGTCGGCAGGATCTCGGGCCGCGTGA